>CAJGDZ010000193.1 GCA_904502055.1 uncultured Clostridia bacterium
AAGCCGCCGCGGCGGCTTTCCGTCAGCGCAAGGTCGGCAATCCGACAAAGAGAGCTTGCTCTCTTTTCGGCTTGCAGACCTCGCGCGCCTGAGACCTTCTCACGCGTGAGAAGGTCTCAAAATGACTCGGATAACGGACTACACGTTGTTTTCGCGTTACCGTTTGGGCTCCGTAATAACCAAACCCATTTTGCCCTGTGCAAAAGTTTCGTCCACCTTTTTAAAGGTGGCGGGGTTTGGGGCAGAGCCCCGCGTTCATCTTCGACAAACTTCAATTTATAATTCGTCGATCAATCGGATGATGTCCTTAAAGGGCATCAGGTGTTCATCGGCCTCCATAGCTCTGTGGTGGCGCAGGATCTCGACGGCGGTGCTTTGCATCGCGGGGAAGGCGCTGCGCGTAAGCTGGTTGGCGTAGATAACGATGTTAACGCCGTGCGCCGCCAGCTCCTCCTCGGTCACGCTGTTGAAGGCGGTCGGCACGACCACCAGGGGTGTCTTCTTGTCCGCCGCGCGGAATTTGTCGCAAAACTCCAGAATTTCCGAGGGATCCTTTTTGCGGCTATGGATCATGATGCCGTCCGCACCCGCCCCCACGTAAGCGAAGGCGCGCGTCAGCGCGTCCTCCATTCCCCTCTCGAGAATGAGGCTTTCCACACGGGCAATGATCATAAAGTCCTCGGTCAGCTGCGCGCGCTTGCCTGCCGCGATCTTGGCCGAAAAGCTCTCGATGCTGTCCTGGGTCTGCTCGACCTCGGTGCCGAAGAGCGAATTTTTCTTAAGTCCGGTCTTGTCCTCGATGATGACCGCCGAAACGCCCATACGCTCCAGCGTGCGGACGTTGTAAACAAAGTGCTCGGTAAGACCGCCCGTATCGCCGTCCAGAATGATGGGCTTGGTGGTGACCTCCATCACGTCATCGATGGTGCGCAAACGCGAGGACATATCCACCAGCTCAATGTCGGGCTTTCCCTTGGCGGTCGAATCGCACAGTGAGGACACCCACATCGCGTCAAACTGGTCAAGCTTGCCTTCCCGTTCCACCACAGTTTTTTCGGCAATGAGGCCGGTCAGACCGCTGTGCACCTCCAGTGCCTTGACGATGGGACACAGCTCAACAAGCTGACGCAGTCTCTTGCGGCGGTATTCGGGCATTGCCAGGCGCTCCTTGAGCGCGCGGTCGATCTTTTTGGTCTCCTCGCTTCGCGTGTAGGACACCTCGACAAGCGTCCCGCCGTGCCGTCCGAGCGCCGCCAGCACGCTTGCGCGAATGGCCGCCTCGGGGCCCTCGCGCCAGTTGTCGCCGTGAATAACGTAGTCGGGAGTCAGTCGCGCGATCACCTCGTCGTAAAGCATATCGTCCTGCACCACGACCTCGTCCACGCCCTCGAGTGCGGCGTACAGCCGCACGCGCTCGTCAAGTGCCAGTGTGGGAAAGTGATTGTAGCGAATGAGCGCCTCGTCCGAAAGCGCACCCACCACCACGCGGCCGTATTTTCTCGCCTCCCTTAAAATGTTGAGATGACCCTCGTGGATAACATCGGTGCAAAAGCAGGTATAAACCGTTTTCATACGTTCTCCTTATATCTTACGGGAATCGAGATCCCGTTTTCCGTAAGTGCGTCCCTCAGAACCGCGAAAAAGTCGCGGATGTCACCCTCGTCGATCGCGCCCAGCGCGCAAAGTCGGAAGGTGTTGGTGGTCGAGATCTTGCCGGGATAAATGGTAAAGCCGCGCTCGTAGCAATGGTCGTGCACCTTCTCAAAGCTCCAATTTTCGTCGTCGGGATACAGCACCGACACCACAAGCCCTGCCTGGTACTCGCGCTTGATGACGTTTCGGAAGCCCAGCTCCGAGAGCCCCTTGTGGATCGCCTCAAACACGCGCGTGTGACGCGCCCACTTGGCCGCCTCGCCCTCCTCAAAATACTCGCGGATGGCCTGCCGCGCGGCGTACACCGTCTGCACGGGAGGCGTGAAATGCATCTCACCCGTTTTTTCAAAGAAATCATACTGCAAAAACAGGTTGCAGTAGTAAGAGCGCTTGGGATATTGGGCAGATTCTCGGATGACATCCTCACGTCCCACCACAAAGGAAAGACCGGTCATGGCCATCAGCCCCTTTTGCGCCGATGCCATGCAAAAGTCCACGTTGTCGCGCTCCACGTCGATGGGGATCATGGCGTAGCTGGAGGTCGAGTCGATGACAAAGATCGCGCCGTGGCGGTGCGCCGCCGCTCCGATCTCACGGATGGGATTGAGCACGCCCGTTCCGGTCTCGTGATGCGTGGTGTAAACCAGCGCCACGTCCGGGTTTTCCGCAAGCGCACGCTCCACCGCCGCCACGTCCGCCGGGCGGTCAATGGGAAGCGAGAGGTCAATGTGCGCAAGACCGTAATACTCGCACACCTCCCTCGCGCGCGTGCTGTACGCGCCGTTGTTGACAATGAGCGCCTTTTTGCCCTCGGGGAGAAGCGAATTCAGACAAACGTCGATGTTGATGGTGCCCGAGCCGCAGAAAAGCACCGCGGTATAGGGATTCTCGGCCGTGTCACCGTGCACAATGCGCACAAGATCCTCGCGCATCTCCTTCATCATCCCCGCAAACTCCTTCTCGCGCGGACAAATGTCGGGCACGATCTGTGCCATCTTGACCGTGTCGGTCGTGGTGGACGGGCCGGGATTGAGCAGTACGTTTCGTTTGATGTTCATATTCCTTCTCCTTTGATGGATGGTGTAAAATTGAAGTTTCTCGGTCTGTTGCGACAAGGTTTTGACTTGCAAAATTTGTTTATTTGCAAACCTCATCCACCACTACACGCGGTCCCCCTTCCCCAAAGGGGAAGGCTTGCTCTTGTCCCTGCCTTTATCGAATGTTTCCACAAAGATTTTGCGGACAAATGCGTAAAAACATTGATTTTATTGATTTTCTCAAACCAAATGTCTTTGTAGCC
>CAJGDZ010000194.1 GCA_904502055.1 uncultured Clostridia bacterium
CGGAGCATAAAGTTCTCACAAAGCTCACCAATGGCTCCCTGACGCTTTACAATGTCCTTGACGTTCAAAAGCGGATGCTCGATCCACTTACGAAGCATTCGGGCACCGGGCGCGGTTCGTGTCTTGTCCAGCACCCACAAAAGCGAGCCCTTTTTATCCTTAGAGCGCATAGCCTCGGTAAGCTCGAGGTTGCGACGCGTGTTGATGTCCAGCTCCATATACTGGCCGTCGCTGTATACGTTCAAATTCTTGATGTACGAAATGTCGCACTTCTGCATCTCGGAAATGTAGTCCAGAAGCGCGCCCGTTGCCGCCACCAGCGAAAAATCGTGCGAGAGCTCGTCAAGGGTCTCCTCGCCGAATTGTCGGCTAACCAAGCACCTTACGTTTTCCGACTCAAAGCGATGAGGCTGATTGTCGATCACCATAGTCTTCATTCGGTCACGCACGTAGTCGGAAAACCACGCAATTTTTTCGGAATTGACGTTGAGAAGCGTCTCGCAGGGCGAGTAAGTGCCAAGCTCGTTTTTCAGGCGTGACTCCATTCCCGCGTTTTCAAAGCAGGTGGCATAGACCTCCGCCGTCGAAATATCCGCAAAGCAGATGCCGGTGCTGTTTTCCCCGACGTAGATCGAACAAATGTAATTGTTCTTGGTTTCGGGAAGCAGCTCGGTCTCAATCAGCGTACCGGGTGTCACCACACGAATAACCTCGCGTCGGACAAGCCCCTGCGCCTCCTTGGGATTCTCGGTCTGCTCACAGATCGCAACGCGATAGCCCTTTTCAATGAGGCGACCAATATACACGTCGGCCGCGTGAAAAGGAACGCCGCACATCGGTGCCCGCTCCTCCTCGCCGGCGTCTCTGCCTGTCAGCGTAAGCTCCAGAACGCGCGACGCGAGGATCGCGTCGTCGTAGAACATTTCGTAAAAGTCGCCTACGCGGTAAAACAGCAGATAATCCTTATACTGATTTTTGACCTCAAAATATTGCGCCATCATCGGTGTCATGGCTATACCTCACCTTAAAAGATTTTTAAATGCTCTCCGTTCGATCAGTGGCAACCGCCGCAGGTGGAGCAATCGTGAGTGCAGCTGCTGGGAAGCTCACCCGTGATATTGAACATAATGGTGTTGTTCACCGAGTTCATCAGCTCGTTCACCTCGGCCTGCGCCTCGTTAAGCTCAACAAAGACCGGGTTCTCGGTGATCTCCTTGTAAAGCGCATCGATGCGCGCGCGGATCATCTTTACCAGCTCCTCCTCGCGCTCAGTCTTTACCATTTCATTCTCAAGCGCCTTCTGCTGAACCTCAAATTCAACAAGAATGCCTCCAAGCGTTTCGTCCTTTTCATAGGCCTCCTTAGCATTGGCAAGGCGGACGAGACGCGCGTCGTCCTTCAGTGTTTTTCCAAGCTGCTCTGCAAGTTCAAAAATTCCCATTTTTCTTTCCTCATTTCTTTTTTTCGCCGTAGAGGGCAAATGCCTCTGCGCGTTTAATATTTATCATAACAAAGTTTCCTTTGTCACATTCCTCACCCTCAAAGAAAACAATTTTTCCCTCCTCGGTTCTGCCGCTGTACATCTCCTCATTGGTCTTACTCACACCGTCACAAAGCACGCGAACCGTTTTCCCGACAAAGGGAAGATTTTTTTCAAGTGAAATTCCGTTTTGAAGTGCCAAAAGCCGCTCAAATCGCTTTTTTTGCACCTCGGGAGCAATTTGATCCTCCATTTCCGCCGCCGGTGTTCCCTTTCGCGGCGAATAAATAAACGAATAGATCATATCAAATTTTACGCGCTCCAGGATCGAAAGCGTCGCCTCAAAGTCCTCCTCGGTCTCACCGGGAAAGCCGACAATGATGTCGGTGGTAATGGCAACGTCCGGCATTTTCTCGCGCATATAGCTTACAATACCCAGATATTTTTCGGTATCGTAACGGCGATTCATCTTGTGCAGGATGCCGTCGCTTCCCGACTGAAGCGGCAGGTGAAAATGATTGGCTATGTGCTTATTGCCTGTCATAACGTCGATCAGCTTATGTGTGGCATCCTTGGGATGGCTGGTCATAAAATGAAGCTTATAATCGCCCTCTATCTCCGAAAGGCGGGCGATAAGGTCAGCAAAATCGCAGGTCTCTTCAAGGTCCTTTCCGTAGGAATTCACGTTCTGGCCGAGAAGTGTAATGTCACGGTATCCTTCCTCCACAAGCGCCTTCACCTCGTGATAAATAGCATCACTCGGACGACTCCGCTCTCTGCCGCGCACGTACGGAACGATACAGTACGAGCAGAAATTGTTGCAACCGTACATGATCGATACCCACGCGCGGTAGCTGTTTTCACGGTGGATCGGAATGCCCTCGTATACAAGATATTCCTTTTCCTCGGGGCAATACACGCGCTTTCCCTTTTCCAGCTTATCGCAGATCACCTGCGGCAAGCGGTGAAGCGAGGATGTGCCAAACACAAAATCCACGTAAGGATAGCGGAACTTGATATCGTTCACGCGATGCTCCTGTGTGACCATACAACCGCAAACGCCGAGAAGCATCTGCGGATTTTTGGCCTTCAAATGCTTATACTGTCCGATGGTTGAGAGTGCCTTTTGCTCGGCGTGCTCACGGATGGCACAGGTGTTGACCAAGAGAAGGTCGGCCTCCTCCGGTGAGCCGACAGGTACATAACCGAGCGATACGGCAAAGCCCGTAAGCTTTTCGCTGTCCGCCTCGTTTTGCTGACAGCCGAAGGTGGTCACAAAAACGCCGCGGCGCTTTCCGGTTTGCTTTTCGCAGTCCTCATTCCACGCGCGAAGACGCTTGATATATTCTTGGTTTTCCGTAAGCAAATTGACGTCCTTCACATTCATTCTGTCAAAACCTCCTTCGCGCATTAATAATATATTATTATACTATATATTCTAAAAAAAGTCAA
>CAJGDZ010000195.1 GCA_904502055.1 uncultured Clostridia bacterium
ATCCAGTCCTACCGCGACCTGCCCAAGCTGTATAACCAGTGGGTAAACGTGGTTCGCTGGGAAAAGACCACCCGCCCGTTCCTGCGCACCTCGGAGTTCCTGTGGCAGGAGGGTCACACCATGCATGAAAACGAGGAGCAGGCGCGCGAGGAAACGCTCCGTATGCTTGGCGTATACGAGGAGTTCTATCTGAATTGCCTGGCCATTCCCGCCGTTACCGGTCAGAAGACCGAAAAGGAGAAGTTTGCCGGCGCTGAGGAGACCTACACCATCGAGCCCATGATGCACAACGGCGTGGCGCTCCAGGGCGGCACCTCGCACTATTTCGGAGACGGCTTTGCCAAGGCGTTCGACATCACTTATACCGACAGAGAAAACAAGATCCGCTATCCCCACCAGACCTCTTGGGGCGTTTCCACAAGAATGATCGGCGCCATCATTATGGCACACGGTGACGATAACGGTCTGATCCTCCCCCCCGCCGTCGCTCCCATTCAGGTGGCGATCATCCCCGTGGCCCAGCACAAGGAGGGCGTTCTCGAAAAAGCAAATGAGATCAAGGCAACGCTGGAGAAGGCAGGCTTCCGCGTAAGGCTTGACGACAGCGACCAGTCTACCGGCTGGAAGTATAGCCAGTATGAGATGAAGGGCGTTCCCGTTCGTCTGGAGATCGGTCCGCGCGACATCGAATCGGGCAACTGCGTTCTTGTCAGCCGCGTATCCCGCGAGAAAAACTTCGTGGCCATCGACGGCGTGGAAAACGAGGTGCAGAAGATGCTTACCTTCGTTCACGACGAACTGGTGGCGAGAGCTCGCAAGAATCTGGAAGAAAAGACCCACGTTGCCACCACCTATGAGCAGTTCCTTGACACCGCCGAGAACAAGCCCGGCTTTATCAAGGCTATGTGGTGCGGCGATTCCGCCTGTGAGGACAAGCTTAAGGAGGCCACGGGCGGCGTTAAGTCCCGTTGCATTCCGTTCAAGGAGGAAAAGCTGGCCGACACCTGCGTATGCTGCGGCAGACCCGCAAAGCATATGGTGGTTTGGGGCAAGCAGTACTAAGACGTAAAATACAAGGAGGGGGAAAGCATGAAACGCGTTCAACGGTCACTGAGGCAGCGTGTGTTCAGCTTTGACCCCTTTTTGCTTGCCTGCACACTGGGACTTTCGCTCATCAGCATTCTGGCACTGCTTGGCGGCAAGGAGGAATTCGGCACCCACGCGCTCATTATGCAAACGGCCATGACCGTGCTTGGCGTGGGAATGGTCGTTCTCCTTTCCTCGCTGGACTACGAGGCCATCGTGGAGAAATACAGCATTCCCGCGTACGTCCTTTCCGTCATCCTGCTTGCCGCCACGCTGGTCTTCGGCGTCAGCATCGGAAGCAACAAAAGCTGGATCGAGATCCCCTTTGTCGGCATCACGGTGCAGCCCTCCGAGTTTGTAAAGGCGGTCTACATTATGACCTTCGCCAAGCACCTGTCGATGGTTAAGGACACCATCAACAAGCCAAAAACGCTTCTGGCGCTGGCCGCCCACGCGGGCATTCTCATAGGTCTGATCCTTGTGTCTCGCGACCTCGGTGTGGCGCTGGTCTACGTCGGCATCACCGCCGTTATGCTCTTTTGCGCGGGACTTGACCTTCGCTATTTCCTGGCGGTCATCCTGCTGGTCGCCTTCGCCTTCCCCTTTGTCTGGACCTTTCTTGAGCCCTACCAGCAGCAGCGCATTCTCATCGGCTTTAATCCCGACCTTGACCCGTCGGGCTACGGAAAGCAGTCCATTCTCGGCCGAAAGGCCATCATCAACGGCGGCTTTTTCGGCAAGGGTATGTTCGGCGGGCACTACTACAACTCGCTCCCCGTCGCCGAGTCCGACTTTATGTTTGCCACGCTTTCCGAGAAATTCGGCTTTGTGGGCGGCTTTCTGACCATCGTGCTCCTTTTGCTTATGGTGGTGCGCATTCTCCTCATTGCGAGGGACGCGCGCAAGGATTACGGCAAGCTCATCTGCGTGGGTGTGGCGGCTATGATCGTTCTGCAAAGCTTTATCAACCTCGGTATGTGCCTTGTGCTGCTTCCCGTCATCGGTGTCACGCTTCCCTTTGTCAGCGCGGGCGGCTCGTCGGTGCTGGCCACCTACATCATCGTGGGTATGGTGCATAGCGTGCGCGCCGGCAAAAACAAATATTTCCTTGAGACATAAAAACACTCCCGATTGCATAGGATTGGATAGAAAATCATGCTTTCGGGAGGTTTTTTATGTTTGTTTATACGCTGCGCGCAGGGACGGTCAAGTTTTTCGCCGTTGTCGGGGCGGCTCTCGCGCTTCTCATCACGCTCATCGTGCTGGTTCCCACCTACACAGCCGACGCACCGACCGCCGCCGAGGAGGTCAGCTACAGCTACGGCAAGATCAAAACAAGCGACGACGTGGAGAAATTCCTCTCCCAGTTCGGCTGGACCGTGGCGGATGACCCGACCGAGGAGGCCAAGGTCACACTTCCCGACGAGTTCGACAAGATCTTCACCGCCTACAACGAGCTTCAGCGCCGCCAAGGACTCAATCTCGCCAAATATAAGCGCAAGGACGTTACGCGCTACACCTATGAGGTGACCAACTACGAGGACTACGACGGCAAGGTCTACGCCAATGTCCTTGTCTACCGGAACCGCGTCATCGGCGGTGACATCTGCTCCGCCGATGCCACCGGCTTCATCCATGGGTTTGAAAAGGAAAACAAAGGATAAAAGGATAAATTGAAGTTTAACGGGGAGTTTCGCCCGTTGCGACGGGCGACGAGGCTTCGCGCCTCGACCGCGCAAGCCTTTAAAAAGGCTTGACCTAAACTCTCACTGCACGGGTTCGCTTAAACTTCACGTCATTTTAGACGGGAAGCCGCCGCGGCGGC
>CAJGDZ010000196.1 GCA_904502055.1 uncultured Clostridia bacterium
AAGAAAGAGAGTACCTACTATGAAACTGAACACCAAGGATTTTGAAACGAGAATGGACAAGGCGATCTCTGCCCTGAACAGCAACTTTGATACCGTTCGCGCAGGCCAGGCAAGTGCCGCTGTGCTGAACCGCGTGACCTTTGAATATTACGGATCTCCCACCCCCATCAACACCATGGCTGATATCCGCCAGGCTGATTCCAGAACGCTGGAGATCAAGCCCTACGACGGTTCTACGCTGAAGGCGATGGAGAAGGCGATCCTTGCCTCTGACGTGGGCATTACCCCCGCAAACGATGGCACCAAGCTTCGCCTTGTGTTCCCGCAGCCTACCGAGGAGCGCCGCAAGGAGCTGTGCAAGCAGGTCACCAAAATGGGCGAGGAGGCCAAGGTTGCCGTACGTAATATTCGTCGCGATGCAAACGACCTTTGCAAGAAGATGCAAAAGGATGGAGAAATGACCGAGGATGAGGGAAAAGCCTCTGAAAAGGCCGTCCAGGATCTGACTGACAAGTACGTAAAGCAGATCGATGCCGCTGTTTCCAAGAAGCAAAACGACGTCATGGCGATCTGATGAAAGGGGCGGAAGGAAACCGAAAGGAATCTTTCCGCCTTCGATTTTATGAGGTGTATATGAAAGAGAGCAACGGCGGCGAGCGCCGCCCCATCGGGCATATTGCTTTTATTATGGACGGTAACGGTCGCTGGGCAAAGCAGCGCGGATTGCCGCGCGAGCATGGGCACCGCTTTGGCGTAAAGGCCTTTGAACGTATTTTAGAGCATTGCCGTGACCTCGGCATTGGCACCGTCACCGTTTACGCCTTTTCTACCGAGAATTGGAAGCGCCCTCAAAAAGAGGTGGACGCCATCATGAAGCTGATGGACCGTTACCTTGCCGAATGCGAGAAGAATATGGATCGCTATCGGTTCCGTTTTGTTTTTCTGGGTGATAAATCCGTATTTGATACAGAGCGCCGCCAGCGCATGGAGCGCTTGGAGCGCACGACCGCCGATCACGAGCGCATTCTCAACATTGCCTTTAATTACGGTGGGCGCGATGAGATCGTGCATGCGTGCAATCGACTGATCGCCGCGGGTGTCGAATGCGTTGACGAGGCGACCTTTGCTTCTGCACTTTATACGGCAAGCAGTGCCGACCCTGATCTGATCATCCGCACGGGCGGTGATCTGCGCATTTCCAATTTCCTATTGTGGCAGGCGGCATATGCCGAGCTGTATTTTACCGACAAGCTTTGGCCCGATTTCGGCCCTGACGATCTGGATGAGGCTATTGAGGATTTTTATACACGCAAGCGCCGATACGGTGGCGTGTAACGACTGATAAAAGGAGGGTCCTTTCATGAAGGTCCGTGTCATAACGGCGATCGTTGGTATCGCTGTCCTATTCCCGTTTTTCTGGTTTTCCGATCCCATGGGGCTTTCCCATCCGATCACCTATATTTTTCCGTTCGGCCTCGCGGTGCTGGCTCTTTTTTCCGTGTGGGAGCTTTTGCATTGCGTAGGGTTGGATAAGAATTACGCTTTAAGCGTTCCCGTGTATCTGGCCGCTGTTGTTTGCCCGATGCTGGCACGCGTGCTTGGTGAGCTGAATGCAGATTTTGCCAAGCTTGCCGTGATCCTGGCTTTGGTTTTTGCCGTGTATTTCCTTGCCGTTATCGTATTTCAGTTCGGCAAGCTTGATATGGGCAAGGCTGCGCTGACCTTTCTCGTTTGCTTTTACGTGATCGGCTCCTTTTCTTCCTTTGTGATCTTGCGTGACGTACCCGTGGCAGGTCGCTTTTTGTTCCTGATCCCGCTCATCTTCTCGTGGGTAACGGATACGTTTGCTTATTTCTGCGGCAGACTGTTCGGCAAGCATAAGCTGATCCCGGCCGTCAGCCCCAAGAAAACGGTAGAGGGCGCCGTTGGCGGTGCGATCTTTTGTGCCTTGACGGCCTTTGCTTACGGCCTTGTTGTCAACGCTTGCTTTGGCGTTGCGCCCAATTACCCCACGCTGATCGTGAGCGGTCTTTTGATCTCGGTCGTTTCGCAGATCGGCGACCTTGCCATGTCTGCCGTCAAGCGCGAGCATGACCTTAAGGATTTCGGAAAAATCCTGCCCGGACACGGCGGATTTTTGGATCGCTTTGACTCCAGCATTGCCGTAGCCGTTGTGGTTCTTGCCATCAACACGTATCTTCCTCTTTTTCAGGTAGTATAATATGAATTGCAACACATTTCCCGATATTTTGGTGCTTGGCTCTACCGGTTCTGTGGGAGAGCAGGCGTTAGACGTTGCCGCACAGTGCGGTATTCGCGTTTTGGGAATCAGCGCACATAAAAATTGGAAGCGCGTAGCCGCGCAGGCTCGTGCCTTTGGTGTTACTGCCGCTTCTATGACGGACGAGGGTGCCGCGCGCGAATTGCGCGCGGCACTTGCCGACACTGCGGTAAAGGTATACGCAGGGGAGAGCGGCCTTCTTGAAATGATCCGTGAGAGCAAGGCGGGCTTTGCCGTGAATTCCATTCTTGGCGAGGCCGGGCTGATGCCTACGCTGACCGTTATCGGATCCGGTATGAATCTGGCGCTCGCCAACAAGGAATCCTTGGTGGTTGCAGGTGAGCTTGTGATGGCCAAGGCGCGGGAGCGCGGTGTGCGCATCACTCCTGTGGATAGCGAGCATTGCGCTATATACCAAGCGCTTCGCGCAGGAGAGCATAAGGAGATCAAGCGCTTGATCCTGACCGCCTCAGGCGGTCCGTTTTTCGGTAAAAGCGCTGCCGATCTCCGCGGTCTTACCGCAAAGGACGCGCTGGCGCATCCCACGTGGAGCATGGGTGCTAAGATCACCGTGGATTCTGCGACCCTGATGAACAAGGGCTTTGAGGTGATCGAGGCGGCACAT
>CAJGDZ010000197.1 GCA_904502055.1 uncultured Clostridia bacterium
CCTTTTTAAAGGCTTGCGCGGTCGAGGCGCGAAGCCTCGTCGCCCGTCGCAACGGGCGAAACTCCCCGACAAACTTCAATTTATATGATTCCAACCTCTATCATACCGCATAGGCGAGGAAAATACAATTCTTTTTTGTAAACATTTGCGAAATTCTTGCCAAAAGATAAAAATTGTGTTATAATGTGCCTGTCCGAAAAGGACACGGGAAGCGGTGCGCGAGAGCGCCCAACAAGGAAGCAGGTGAGAGGCCTGCGCGAGCCCGTCGCCGTATGCAAAGAAGGAGTCCGGCGCACAACCGCGTGTGCGTTGCCATTGCGGGAAACCGCGAGAAGGCCCGGAATCCGTTTTGCGAGCCGGAAGACTTGCCGCAAGGGTTGCTTGTGCGACAGCCACATAAAAGCAACCGCCCGAAAAACCAAATAAAAAAGGAGAAAAAACAATGAAAACAACACGGAATTTCTTTGTTTCAAGGGTTCTTCCTTTGGTGCTGATCGCGGTTATGGCACTTACGGCGGCTTCCTGCGGAACGCAAAAGCCGAGCAGTGACGGCTCGGAAAAGACCTTCACCTTCGAGGCATACGACCTTGACGGCACCAAGCTCTACGGCGGCGAGATCACCACGACCTGCGCCACGGTCGGCGAGGCGCTGCTTGAGAAGGAGCTGGTCACGGGTGAGGACGGCCCCTACGGCCTGTACGTCAAAAGCGTATGCGGCGTAGTAGCCGATTATAACATCGACGGCACCTACTGGTCCTTCCTCATTGGCGGCGAGTACGCCATGACGGGCGTGGATCAGACGGCACCCGAGGACGGCGAGACCTACACCTTTACGCGCACCAAATGAGCCAAAAACCTCTTTTGACCCTGCGTGAGACAGTCACCTTCGCCATGCTGGGGGTGCTGATGTTCTGCTCCAAGCTGATTATGGAGCTGGCACCCAACATTCACCTGCTTGGTGCGCTTGTCATCACCTTCACACTGGTCTATCGGGCAAAGGCGCTCATCCCCATTTACCTGTTCGTCTTTTTGCTGGGACTTTACTACGGGTTTCCCTATCATTGGTGGGGGGCGTACCTGTATATCTGGACGGTTTTGTGGGGGGTGACCATGCTTTTGCCGAAGAAAATGCCGCCGCGCGTGGCCCCCATCGTCTACATGGCGGTCTGCGGACTGCACGGCATGCTGTTCGGCGTGCTGTTTGCACCGTACAACGCGCTGGTTTTCGGCTTTAACCTTTCGCAAACGCTGGCGTGGATCGGCACGGGCCTTTGGTTTGACTTTCTGCATATGCTGGGAAACGTCGCCGCAGGCGCGCTCATCGTTCCGCTCCAAAGGCTTCTTTTGCGGCTGGAGCGCACAAGAGCAAAATAAAACCTCAAAGGGCGGAGCCGCAGGCTCCGCCCTTATTCTGTGGGGGACTCGGAACGAGTCCCCCACTTTACGCGTTTTTATTTGTCAAACGAGGGATTGAAGGCGTAGATATTCTTGCAATCGAGTTCGTCCATCGTCAGGCGCAGGGCGTCGCCGAAGCGCTGGTAGTGAACGATCTCGCGCTCACGCAGGAACTTGATGGGGTCGCGGACGTCGGGGTCATCGACCATGCGCAGAATGTTGTCGTAGGTCACGCGCGCCTTCTGCTCGGCGGCAAGGTCCTCATTGAGGTCCGCCAGCGCGTCGCCCTTAACGCCCGTATATTTGTTGTCAAACGGAACACCGGCCGCCGAAGACGGGTACACGCCCGTCGTGTGGTCGACAAAATAGCCGGCAAACGGCGTGCCGACAATGTCCTCGGGGTCAATATTGCGTGTGAGCTGGTAAAGGATGGCACCGATCATTTCCATGTGTGCCAGCTCCTCTGAGCCGATGTCGGTAAGAATGCCCATCACCTTGCCCTTGGGCATCGAAAACCGCTGGTTGAGATAGCGCGTGGCCGCGCCCAGCTCGCCGTCGGGGCCGCCCAGCTGCGACACGATCACGCTTGCCAGCGCCGGGTTCGGGTTTTTGATCTTGACCGGATACTGAAGCTTTTTTTCATAGATCCACATAGCTTACCTCCTCAGTTTGCATCGTATTCCCACGGGAAAGGCTCTTTTGTCCAGTCCCACGAGGTGCGGCTCACGTTGCCCGCAGCGGTAAGCGGACCGTAAAGCCGTTCGTATTCCTTCGCCAGCATCTCGCGGCGTGCGCGCTGCTTGTGGTAGTAGGCAAGAGCCTCCTCGCACTTGTCGTACGCGTCCAGATACAGCACCGTCTCCACCAGCGTGAAGTCCACCGCGCGAAGCTCGTCAAGCAGTTTCTTCTGTTCTCGGGTCATACGCGCTTCCTCCCTTTGGCCAAAAGCGGCTTGTCAAGCTCGGCAAACAGCGTGCCGCTTGCCAACGCCTGTGCCTCACAGTAAACGTCCTTCCATACCTGTATGGGTGAATAGACCGCCGCCAGCGGTGCGCCAAGGCTGATAAAATAATCCGCGCAATCGGCTCGCTGACCGCCCATGCGCGAGGAACGCTTGCCGCTAAGCGGACATGACGCCCCCACCTCGCGCTCTCCGCGCTCGCACGCGCACCCCTCGGGCGCACGGTCGCGCAGAGAACGAATGTCGTTGGTTTCCATATACATGGGTGTTCTCTCCTTTCTTGAAGGCTTACGCCCTCGTTACAGCATATGAATTTTGTCGAATTTTGTGTGGACTTCAAATTTTGATTTGTCGGGGAGGAACGTGGGGCTCTGCCCCATACCCCGCAAGCCTTTAAAAAGGCTTGACCTAAACTCTCACTGCACGGGTTCGCTTAAACTTCACGTCATTTTAGACGGGAAGCCGCCGCGGCGGCTTTCCGTCAGCGCAAGGTCAGCAATCCGACAAAGAGAGCTCGCTCTCTTTTCGGCTTGCA
>CAJGDZ010000198.1 GCA_904502055.1 uncultured Clostridia bacterium
CGAACCATTTGAAGGCCTTGCTGGATGCCGGAGATGTGGAGGATCTGGGCGGTGAGGTGTATGCGCTGCTGAATGAGGAGATGTATTGCGAGGAAACGGGGCTTTCTGCGAAAGTAGAGTTTGGAAAAGCGATTATTTGCTAATTAAGAAAAGCACCTCCGCGATGCGGAGGTGCTTTTCTTTGTCTACAAATATCAAGTTACTGTTTCAATCCACATTTGCTTAACAAATGACATACACATTATACCATATACACGCAAAAAAATCAAGAGGCTTTTTTGATACATTATGTACAATGCCAATGCTCTTCTTTTGTTTTCCATTTACAAAAATCATTTTACTGAATATTTTTTATCAAAAAGGCCTTGACAAAGTGATTACAAGACGTTATAATGGAAATGTCGATAAGGAAAATCGAAAAATCATGAAAGGAGAGAAGCAAAATTGTCTATCAAGTTAGAGGTCTGGGGTGATTACGCCCTGTTTACCCGTCCCGAAATGAAGACCGAGCGCGTCAGCTATGACGTGATGACGCCTTCTGCGGCGAGGGGGATACTGGAAGCCATCTTTTGGCACCCTGGACTCGTGTATCGGATCGACCGCATTCACGTGTGCGCCCCAATCCGATTCGCCAACATACGGCGCAACGAGGTCAAGTCTACCGCCAGCGCACGAAGTGCCCGGACAGTCATGGACAAGGGGCAGGGAGAGTTGTATATCGTTACCTCGGATGATATCCAACAGCGAGCCGCCATGCTCCTGCGAAACGTCCACTACGTCATTGAAGCCCACTTTGATATGACTGACCAAGCGGCTCCAAGCGACAACCCCGGAAAATTCTGCGACATCATCAGGAGGCGCATTGAAAAGGGCAGATTCTATCATCAGCCCTATTTCGGAACCAGAGAATTTCCCGTTTTCTTTGCTCCCTGTGAGGAGATCCCGTCTTGCCCCGAAGAGCTGAGGGGGCGCCGCGATCTGGGTTATATGCTGTGGGACATGGACTACGCACGCAAGGAGGATATTCGTCCCCTCTTCTTCCGCGCGGCGTTGGAGGATGGTGTACTATGGGTTCCGTCCCGTGATTCAGGGGAGGTGATCGGATGATTCTGCAGGCATTGGTAGAGTTTTATGAGAGCATGGCCGCGAGAGGCGAGATGCCGCCCTTCGGCTGGATGCAGGTACCGGTCTCCTATATCCTGGATATAGATCGGGATGGAAACCTGATTCGGGCGAACCATACCATGAGCGAAGTGACAATGGGAAAGAAAACGGTTTTCAAGCCTGTGCCCCGTATGTGCCCCGCCCAGGTGTCCCGCACCGTCGGAGTAGATTCAAATTTCCTTTGTGACCATTCGGGATACATACTGGGTGTGGATAGCAAGGGAAAACCCAAGCGCACGAAGGAGTGCTTTGACTGTTGCCGGGAATTGCATCACGCCATCCTGGACGGTGTTGACTCGGACGTAGCCCGAGCCATCCTCGCATTCTTTGATCGGTGGGATCCCGAGGTGGCCAAGGAGCATCCCGCTTTGAAGGACAGATTTGACGACGTGATCTCGGGCGTCAATCTGCTGTTTCGCTGTGACGGATGCCTTGCCTCGGATGACCCCGCGGTCGCGGAGGCGTGGGATCGGTATTACGGAGGCAGCGGAGAGGATGTGGGCTATTGCTTGGTCACAGGCCAATACGGAGCGGTCGAGCGAACCCATCCCCAGATCCGCGGCGTTGTCGGCGCTCAATCCTCGGGCGCGGCATTGGTTTCTTTTAATGCGCCCGCCTTTACATCCTACGGTAAGGAGCAGAACCTGAATGCCCCTACAGGAAAGTACGCGTCCTTCGCCTATACCTCCGCTCTCAACTACCTTATCAAGGATGTTGACCGCCGCATTCGTATCGGAGAGACTACGGTGCTTTTCTGGATGAACGGAGACAGTACCGCCGGAGAACAGCTGGTGGGCTTCGCCTTTGATGACGATCCTCCCGCCAACTATACGAAGGATGAATTGTGGGAAAAGATCAAGGCGCTGGCCGAGGGGAGACCCGTTGAGCTTGACGGAACGAGATTGGACCCCGAACGCCCCTTTTACATTTTGGGCCTATCTCCCAACGCGGCGCGACTTTCGGTGCGATTCTTCTATCGGAACACCTTTGGTGCCTTCCTTAAAAACGTGTGGACGCATCAGGAGCGCCTACGCATCGTTCGACCCTCTTACGATTCCTATGAGACGATTCCGGTCTGGAAGTTGCTTGATGAGACCGTCAATCAAAAGTCAAAGGATAAGTCTCCGTCACCGCATATGGCAGGCGATGTGTTACGGGCGATCCTGACCGACACACCGTATCCTGCTACGCTTCTGAACGGAGTAAACCTGCGGATCCGCGCCGAGCGAGAGATCACCCGCGGTCGCGCCGCCATCATCAAAGCTTACTACTTGAAAAATACGCACCCCGCCGTGCCAAAGGAGGTATTGACCATGTCCCTGAATCGGGATTCCAACAACGTTCCGTATTGTCTTGGACGGCTGTTTGCTGTTCTGGAGAAACTACAAAACGATGCCAACGGAGCATCGACTGTCAAGGATCACTATTTCGTGTCTGCCGCGGCAACCCCCGCGTCTATCTTTACCATTCTGCTCCGCCTCTCCAAGAGCCACCTGAAGAAGCTGAAGGGGTCAGATAAGGATTGGCTGGCACCTTACTACGAAAAGATGATCCGCGAGATCATGGACAAGTTTGGGGAGGCTCTTCCCGCCCGCTTGACTCTGGCCGAGCAAGGCTCGTTCCAGTTAGGCTACTATCACCAAAATATTGCTCTGTATCAAAAGAAGGAGGATCAGGAAAATGTCTGATATCATTAAGAATCGTTACGAGTTCGTCATTCTGTTCGA
>CAJGDZ010000199.1 GCA_904502055.1 uncultured Clostridia bacterium
CTTGTTGTTGTAGATCCAACAAAGGAAGGAAAGCGGATTTTCGTCGGGGGTCTTGCCCTCTCGTGTGCCGTACGGGAAGGAGCTGAAATAAAAGTCACCCTCAAGCGAGAAGGTCAGATAGCTTCCCAGAATGTTTCCGTCGTCAAAGATATACAGTGCGCCGTTTTTGTCGTTTTCGTTATACACATACGGCGTACCGTCCTCCTCGGTCGCGCTCTTCCAGGTGCCGTCCCAGTCCTCCATACGATAGCCCGCCTCAGTGTCGGTCAGAAGGTTCCACTCGAGATCGTCCGCCGATGCCGTCACAAGAAATGCTGCCATAAGCAGCACCGCAAGCACCGCGCAGGCAAGCACCTTATACAGGCAAAAAACTCTGCGTTCCGTTTTCATACGCTCCCCCCATTTTCATGATTTTTCCCCCTTATTATATCGCTTTTCCCCAAAAATTACAAGGGAAAAATTTATTTTTCCATCCCCTGTTTTAGCACAAAATTACTTTTTTAGCCAAAACCTTTCAACGCTTTTTCGACCGCACCTGCGACAAAATCACCCATCAAATCCGCAAATCGAAGCAAAAGGAAGAAGTCAAACGACTTCTTCCTTTTTTACAGTCCGAAAAAAATCTCGGTATTTTTATGTGTGATGTCGGCGATTTCGTCGGGCGTTTTTCCAAACACCTCGGCGATCGCTTCGGCAGTATAATGCAGATACCCCGAGTGGTTGAGATGACCGCGCATCGGATGGGGTGCCAGATACGGACAGTCGGTTTCGATCAGCAGCCGATCAAGCGGCACCGAGGCCACCACCTCGCGCACACGGGCGGCGTTTTTGAAGGTAGCCACGCCCGAAAAGGAGATGTACCATCCGCGCTTCACAAGCTCGCGCGCCAGCTCGACGCTTCCGCTGTAGCTGTGAAAGACGCCGCGCACATTTGGAAATTTCAAAACGGTTTCAAAGCTATCGCCATGCGCCTCGCGGTCATGAATGATGACAGGCAGACCGTATTTCTCGGCAAGGCGCATCTGACCTTCAAAGAAAAATCTCTGCTTCTCCTTGTCAAAGGGCTCCCAGTGGTAATCAAAGCCGATCTCGCCGATGGCCACGATCTTTTCCCTTTGAAAATCGCGGTGCTCCGCAAGAAAATCCTCGAATTTTCCAAGCGCGTCACACCCGTACTCCGCGCAGTCGGATGGATGAATGCCCACCGCAGCGTACATTCCCGACCATTTTTGCGCCATAGCAAGGCAGATCGGATTGTTCCCGAGGCTTGTTCCCACGTTTACGATCCTGTCCACGTCACCCGCAAAAATCTCCGAAAGAAGCACATCCGCCCCCTCCGATTCCTCGGCAAAGCGCATATCGTAGTAATGCGCGTGGGAGTCAAAAAGCTTGCCGGACATCAGCGCACACGCTCACCCAGAGGCGTATCGTCCGCAAGGAATACCACGCGGATCTCCTCCTCGCCCGACGCCAGGATCATACCGTTGGATTCAATGCCGCAAAGCGTGGCGGGCTTAAGGTTGGCCACCAGAATGATCTTCTTGCCTACCATATCCTCGGGCCTATAGAACTTGGCGATACCCGAAACCACCTGACGCTTCTCGTAGCCGAGGTCAACCTCCAGCTTCAGAAGCTTCTTGGCCTTGGGCACGGCCTCGCAGGCGATGACCTTTGCGGTGCGAAGCTCCACGTTCATAAAGTCCTCAATGCCGATGAGCGCACAGCCCTCGGGCTTTTCGGGAACGGCATTCGCCTTTTCTGCCGCCGCCTTCTTGGCTTGCATTTCCGCCTCAAGCTCGGCGAGCATCTTGGTCTCGTCAATGCGTGCAAACAGCACTTTCGAGTCGCCCACCGTGGCTCCTGCCGTCATACCGCCGAATGCCTCGGCGCTACCGATGGTAGCATAGTCGACCTTGTCGGTTTGGAGCATCTCGAGAATGCTCTCTGCCGTCTCGGGGATAAAGGGTCTGAGCATAACCGCGCCGTGGCGGATGGTCTCAAGCAGATTGTAAAGAACGGTACCAAGGCGCGCCTTTTGGCTCTCGTCCTTAGCCAGACTCCAAGGCGTTGTCTCGTCAATATATTTGTTGGCACGCGACAGCAGCTCAAACACACATTCCAGCGCGTCGGCGATCTTGAAGGCATCCATGTTCTTGACAAGTCCCTCGTAAGCCTTCACACAAGCGGTCTTCAGCTCCTCATCAAGCGCATCGGGCGCGATCGGAGCCTGAATGACCTTATCAAAATACTTCTTCTGCATATCCAGCGTACGTTTGACAAGGTTTCCGAGGTTGTTTACAAGGTCGGTATTGAAGCGCTTGATGACCGTCTCGTAGGTAATGCTTCCGTCGTTGGCAAACGGCATCTCGGAAAGCGCGTAATATCTCACGCCATCCACGCCAAAGCGCTCAGCCAGCTCGTCGGCATAGATCACGTTGCCGCGCGACTTGGACATCTTGTCCGCGCCGAAGTTGAACCACGGGTGACCGAAGATCTGCTTGGGAAGCGGGATGTCGAGTGCCATCAGGAAGATCGGCCAATAGATCGTGTGGAAGCGAAGAATGTCCTTGCCGATCACGTGCACATCAGCCGGCCAATACTTCTTGAATTTCTCGCTCTGCTCTTCAAAAGACTTATCGGGATCGTAACCGATGGCGGTGATATAGTTGGTCAGCGCGTCCAGCCAAACGTAAGTCACGTGCTTCGGGTCAAAGTCCACGGGAATGCCCCAGCTAAAGGAGGTACGCGATACGCAAAGATCCTGAAGGCCTCCCTCGACCTTAAGGAAGTTGTTGACCATTTCCTTCTTTCTCGATTCGGGCTGAATGAACTCGGGGTGGGAGTCAATGTGCGCCATCAAACGGTCGGCATACTTACTCATTTTGAAGA
>CAJGDZ010000200.1 GCA_904502055.1 uncultured Clostridia bacterium
AGAAGCCAAGCGGTCACCGTCGTACCGATATTCGCACCCATAATCACGCCGATGGACTGCTTTAAGGTCATCACCTTGGAGTTCACGAAGCCAACGACCATAACGGTTGTAGCAGATGAGCTTTGAATGACGGCGGTTACACCAAGACCTGTCAAAAAGCCCTTAAATTTGTTGTCTGTAAGCTTGCCGAGAAGAGCTTTTAAGCTGTTTCCTGCACGGCGCTCAAGTCCGTCACCCATCACGTTCATACCGAAAAGGAACAGACAAAGACCGCCGATGAGGGCAAGGGCATCGAAAATGTCAAACATAGATTTTCCTCCATTTTATATGTATGAACCGCAAAAATTGCGGTATTTTATCATAACCCGCATTATTATAACATTCACGGATTTCACCGTCAATAGACTTTACATAAACCTTACATTGCAAGTTTACATAAACCTTACACGCATCGAACGAAAGTATGGTGGTTGGAAATTTTCGGCTTTGGTATAATGATGGTGCAAAACACGAAAAGGAGATTTTGAAATATGAAAAAGATTTTTGTACTCATACTCACATTGGCACTCACACTCTGCTCCCTCGGCGCGCTGACCTCTTGCGGCGTCGCAAAATTTGACGAGAACAAGAACATTAGCGTTGTCACCCGCGAGGACGGAAGCGGAACAAAGTCTGCATTCATGGAGATCGTCGGGCTCAAGGGCAAGACCGACGTTTCGGGCGTTATCGTCGCAACGGGAACCGCCGCCGTTCTTCAGGAGGTCAAGGGCAATCCGCTTGCCATCGGCTACGACAGCCTCGGATACATCACCGACGAGGTAAAGGTCCTGAGGGTTGCCGGTGTCGAGCCTACTCTTGAGAATATCAAAAACGGCTCTTATAAAATTTCACGTCCGCTTAACGTTGTTTACCAAGAGAGCAAGGCCGCAAGCGAGGTTAATACCGCATTCCTTACCTTCCTTCAAAGTGCGGATGCACAGAAGATCATTTCCGATAACGGCTATGTTTCCACCGGGGAAGGTGCGATTGCTTATACCGTAGTCCCGGGGCTGATCGGCGAGATTGCCATTTCGGGTTCTACCTCGCTCAAACCCCTGATGGAAAAGCTGGCGGCTGAATTTGAGAAAATGCAAAGCGGTGTCAGCGTGACCGTTGGCGGTGGCGGAAGCGGCACGGGCTACAACGATGCGGGGAACGGCGTGTCCGATTTCGGTATGATCTCCGAGGCCTTCAATCCCTCCAAGGCGGATAATTGCACCTACTATGAGGTTGCCAAGGACGGTATCGCCGTTATTGTCAACAAGGTGAATCCCTATGACAGCATTTCTCTTGAAGATCTTAAGAGCATCTACAACGCGGAGGCAGGCGACGCGGCTATCAAGACTTGGGCAGGCGTTTCGAAATAATATGAAAAATCTGTACGGATTTTTGGGCGCGAGAGAAAAGGTCATGCGCGGCGTGTTCCTTTTCTCCGCCATCTTTTCCATTCTCGCACTTGCGACGATCACCGTATTCCTCTTTGTCAGCGGAGTCCCGTTCATCGCAAAAACGGGATTTGCAAGATTTGTCTTTGGGGGGAATTGGGCACCGCTTGCGGACAATCCAAGCTATGGAATATTCCCGATGATCGTGGCTTCGCTTTACGTTACGGCACTTTCGTTCCTTGTCGGAATCGGCATTGGATTTCTCACGGCGATCGCGCTTTACAAGTTCTGCCCGAAAAGGCTTGTTGCTCCTATCAGACAGATGATTAACCTGCTCGCCGGCATTCCTTCGGTTATTTTCGGTTTGTTCGGTATGACGGTCATCGTGCCGTTTGTCAGAGATTACGTTTCGCCCACGGGCGTTGGATACGGTATTCTTTCGGCTTCGCTCGTTCTCGGTATTATGATTTTGCCGACCATCGTCAGTGTAAGCCTCGATTCTCTGAACAGTACACCGAATACCTACTATGAAGGAGCGCTTGCACTTGGCGCAACAAAGGAGCAGGCGGTCTTCAAGATTATGCTTCCCGCCGCAAAAAGCGGTATTCTTTCCGGTGTTGTTCTGGCGATTGGACGCGCGATCGGTGAAACGATGGCTGTGGTTATGGTCATTGGCGGTAGCCCCGAAATGCCCGAAAGCCTGTTCCAGAGTGTGAGGACGCTGACAGCCAATATCGCGATGGGGGCTTTGGAGCTGAACGGTGATGCACTTTCCGCGCTGATTGCGACGGGCGTTGTACTGTTTGTATTTACGCTGATCCTCAACGTCAGCTTTTCATTGCTCAAAAAGGAAAACCGCGACTCTGTCGCCGTCAAGGAAGGTCGAGGTGCAAAAAAATGAGAACGGTATATTCTGCACTCAAATATATGTGCATCGTCGCGCTCGTCATTTCTATGATTGCGCTTGTTGCCGTTGTTGCATACGTGCTTATAAACGGAGTTGATAAGCTTTCTTTAGATCTTTTGTTTGGAGATTATAAGGACACACCTTCGATTCTCCCTGCGTTTATCGGCACAATCCGGCTTGTCGGCATAGCTGCTGTGCTTGCCGTACCCATCGGTGTGGCGAGCGCGATCTTCCTTGTCGAATATGCGAACAATAAGGGCAAGCTTGTGAAGATCGTTCAGGTTGCCACGGAAACGCTCGCAGGTATTCCGAGTATCGTGTACGGTCTTTTCGGATATCTGATCTTCGTGGTTGCTTTTAGGTGGGGCTATTCGATGCCGGCAGGCGGTATTACACTTGCCATTATGATCCTGCCCACCATTGTCAGATCCACACAGGAGAGCCTTTTATCTGTCCGGAGCGGACTTCGCGAGGGTGCTTATGCACTCGGAAGCAGTAAGGTAAGAACCATCTTCAGGATCGTTCTTCCTTCTGCCGCAGGCGGTATCG
>CAJGDZ010000201.1 GCA_904502055.1 uncultured Clostridia bacterium
CTCGTCCGGGCCCAGCATTTTGGCAACGGCCACGATGTCGTCCACCGTGTGAAGTCCCTTGACCACCGTGGTGCGGAACTCGTGCGGTACGCCGCTTGCCCGAATGGCGGCAATGCTTTCGGAAAGGGTGTCCATGTTTACCTTGACGCCCGCCACGCGCTCGTAGTTCTCGGGCGCGGTCTTGATGTCCATTGCCACGTAGTCCAACAGGCCGTCCGAAAGAAGCGGCTTCAGTTTTTCGGGAAAGCTGCCGTTGGTATCCAGCTTTACGGGATAACCGGCCGCCTTTACGGCAACAATAAAGTCGTAAAGCCCGGGCGTGAGGGTAGGCTCGCCGCCGGTGATGACCACGCCGTCAAGGATGCCCTTACGCTTTTTCAGGAAGGCGAAAAACTCTTCCTCAGTGATATCCTCGTGCTCGCCACCCGGCATAACCAGCGAGGCGTTATGGCAAAACGGGCAACGGAAATTGCAACCGTTCGTAAATACAACACAAGCCACGCGCCCCGGAAAATCCAGCAGCGTCAGCTTTCGAAGTCCTGCGATCTTCATACTCAAATCCTTTCTTTGGGAGCTAACACACCCATTATATAACGAAAAGCAAAAAAAGTAAAGAAAAAAATAAAAAAATCTCAAAAAGTTCTTGACAAACCCATTTTCTTATGATATAATACAACACGTTCCGCGAATGAGCATACGCTGGTGTGGCTCAATGGCAGAGCAGCTGATTTGTAATCAGCAGGTTGTTGGTTCGACTCCGATCACCAGCTCCATAAACGGGTTTATGGCAATCGCTGTAGACTCCATACGGGGGATTTCCCTAGCGGCCAAAGGGGGCAGACTGTAAATCTGTTGTCACTGACTTCGGTGGTCCGAATCCACCATCCCCCACCAAAATCCAACTCGAAAGAGTTGGATTTTTTTATCCGAGCCGCGCCCTTGATGAGATACGGTGCTTTGCCTTGATTTGCTTATGAAGGTGTGGTATAATAAAAGTGTTAACAGATAGGAATTCGGCGAGGTGACTAAGGTGATGGATATTTCTGCTTGGATGGATGATTTTCTGCGGGCTCTGAATGAAGCATTTGAAAACCGTGTGTGGTTTGTTGGGCTACAGGGGAGCTACGGTCGCGGTGAAGCAACGGAAACAAGCGATATAGACGTTGTTGTAATATTGGATCGGCTGTCCGTCTCGGATGTTAAATTCTACAATGCCATGCTGGACGGCCTGTCTTACAGAGAGCGGATTTGCGGCTTTGTTTCGGGAAGGGACGAGATACTGAATTGGGAGCCATCCGATCTTTTTCAGTTTTATTACGATACAACACCGATCAAAGGAAGTCTTGATGAATTGCTTGCGGTCATGGATGAAGCGTCTGTTTGCAGGGCCATAAAAATCGGCGCTTGCAACATTTATCACGGTTGCCTCCACAATATGTTGCACGAAAAGAGTGGCGATATCTTGCGTGAGCTGTATAAATCCGCCTCCTTTGTTGTGCAGGCGATTACCTTTCGGCAGACAGGTAAATATTTCAGGCAACAAAAGGAATTGCTTCGAGTCGTATCTTCCGATGAACGGGACATTATCGAAACGTTTTTGAGCCTGAAGCGTGGTGGCGATGTTGATTTTACTTTGATGTCCGAAGCATTGTTTGATTGGTCAAGGAAATGGATTGTTGAGAGTCATTAACTTTTGTCGGGCATATGGCGGTGAGAGTCGCGCACTTTTTATGCTTTTACCTATACGCGCGCCGTTTCTGCGTGGAGGATCTTTTATGTGGATTCGGAAACCCGTGTGTATCGTATATACAGTAAAGAAAAACCGAGAACCTTGTTCTCGGTTTTTGTTTTAAAATTCCGGTGTGTAGTCCTTCTTGGCCGATTCACGGCTTTGGAAATAGCCCTCGAAGCCGAGCGAGAGCGCAAGGTCAAGGACACTTCCGTACTCAAAGCTGGTAACGCGGCGCGAAAGCTCGGGGTAAGTGGTTTTGTTCACGAAATCGGGCGTATATTGACTCATGAGAGACAGACGGATATCAGATGTGGGCAAAAGATCGGCAAGCGTGCGAAGCACCTCCATCGAGTCCTTGCGGTGGGTGGGGAGCACCAAGTGGCGCACCAGCACGCCGCTTTTCAGCTGTCCTTCGCTGTCAAATTTCACGCCGCCGCGCTGGCGGTACATTTCAAGAAGGGCGGCACTTGCCACCTCGGGATAGTCAGGGGCGTGCGAGTATTTTTCGGCAAGCGCGGGTGAATGATATTTGAAGTCGGGCAGATAGACGTCCACAAGTCCGTCCAGCGTACGGAGTGCATCCACGCTCTCATAGCCGCCACAGTTCCAAACGACGGGGATTGGAAGGCGCGGCTTGATCCGTTCCAAAAGGGAGGCAAGCGCAAGCGTATAGTGTGTGGGCGTGACTAAATTGACGTTGGAGGCGCCCATTTCCACAAGCGAAAAAATGGCCTTCTCCAGTTCGGCTTCGGTCATTTTTTCTCCCTTCTGTCCGCGGCTGATGGCATCATTTTGGCAGTAGACACAGCCAAGGTTACAGCCACCGAAAAAGACCGTCCCCGATCCCTTTTCGCCGCAAAGACAAGGCTCTTCAAAGGGGTGAAGGGCAACGCGCGAGATAAGAAATTCGCTTGGTGCGCGGCAAAAGCCAAGGCTGCTTTCGCGGTTGACGCGGCAGCCGCGCGGACATATTTGGCAAACATCCATCCTTCGTATTCTCCCTTCTTTCAAATTTTGATTTGTCGGGGAGGGAGGAACGTGCCTCCGGCGGCCAGCCTTTTGAAAAAGGCTGGGCGAAAACTTTTGCAGCATGGGTCTGCACAAACTACACGTCATTTTAGACGGGAAGCCGCC
>CAJGDZ010000202.1 GCA_904502055.1 uncultured Clostridia bacterium
CTCGATGCCGTACTGAGTGATGGGGTTGCCGATGGGGCCCATCGCGAAAGGAATGACGTACATCGTACGGCCCTTCATGGAGCCGCGGTACAGCTTGGACAGCTTTTCCTTGCATTCGGCGGGATCCATCCAGTTGTTGATGTTACCTGCGTCTTCCTTCTTGGAAGTACAAATAAAGGTTCTGCCTTCAACGCGAGCAACGTCGTTGACAGCGGTGCGGTGCAGATAGCAACCGGGCAGTTTTTCTTGGTTGAGCTTGATCATTTCGCCCGTCGAGCAAGCCTCGGCGCGCAGTGCCTCTGCCTGTTCCTCGGAGCCGTCAATCCAAACGATCTGATCGGGCTGCGTCATAGCGGCCATCTCTTCGATCCAGGAAAGAACATACTGATTCTTGGTCATGGTAGTTTCCTCTCTTTATTTTGATTTTTTTAGATTTCGATTGTTACGCGGGGCCAATATGCCCCAATCGTTCCCCATTGTATATAATACACCAACTCCTTCTTTTTTTCAAGTATCTTTCAAAAAGGTTACAAACTGTTCACATTTTTGCTTGGATTGTCCATCCCCCCGCGCGCCAAAATGAAAGTTTTAACATTCCTTTATGCAAAATCGTCCCATCACAAAAAATATATTGCATTGATGAGAAAAGCGTGATATAATAAAAACAATGATGGACAAGGAGGAAGCTCATGATCTCACATTCTTCCCAAGAAACAAGGAAAACGCGCAAGGCCGTGCGCGGCGCCTTTGGAAAATCTCTCCACAATTTTTCCTCCCACATAGCATTTCTTTTGGCGCTTCTCATCGTTCAAACACTGTACACCGTTCTGTTTTTGTCGGCGGCCACCGACATCGCCACAGTACGAAAAACGGTGACGGAAACCTACGATTACGAATTAGAATATCGCGGCATGACACAGCCTCAGTACGTCCGGCTGTACAACGACTGCGGAACCGCGCCGAAGTCCACGCCCGAATCCGCTCCGTATTCCGCCATTCGCTACGAAAAAATGTCGGACGGAAGCTATAACGCTTACATTACCCTCAAAGGCATCACCCGCCGTATCGCCGCCGAGAACTTTTTATATCATTATGGCATCGATGGTTTAGAGGTCGGGTACTCTCCCCTGTACGACTATAAAACCGAATATCTCCCCGATATTCTTCTGTTTGTCGCCCTTGCCACACTGGCGGTGTTTGGTCTTTCTGTCTTTTTGCTCATTCAGCTGTATCGAATGCGCTTGGACCGTGACACGTTTGACTACGCCATCTACATGACCTGCGGCGCCAACTACCGCCGTCTGTATCGCAGTACCTGCCGCGAGCTGTTTGTGTTAGCCGTTCTCACCTTTCTGCCGGCCCTCCTCATCGGTGGCGGCTTGACCGCATTTCTTTATGCCGGACGCGGACGTTTTCCCGTCAGCTTTCCGCTTTCCTTGATCGCCGTTGCAGCTTTTACTTGGCTTTCCATTCGCACCGCCGTCAAGCTCCCCATGCGATGGCTCTCGCGAAAAGCGCCGGTGGATCTGTTGCGAGCGCGCGACAACGCCAATCACGTTGTCTCTCCTCGCCGCTCCCGCCGTATTTTCGGTGCCTCTTTCCCGCGAGACTTTGAGCTTCTCAGCCTGTGGCGGTATCGCCGCTATTTTGCGGGTTTGCTCATTTCCACCGTTCTTCTTCCCGTTCTGTTCCTCGGCTCCGTGGCGGCCGCCTCCATTCACGAGCAACGTCAATCGGCCCCCGCACCCGACTTCACCCTGACTTTTTCTCCTTCCGAGGTCAACCAGGCCGCGCTGAACGAAAGCACCGCCGCGTTGGCCGATCGCCTTTCCACGGTTCCCGGCGTCTCCCTTTGTCTGCCGGAGAAAATCGCCTTCGATGCAACTGCTGTCTGCGGACATATTCTGTTGACCGACCGCAATTTGGGCGGCACCGCCGGCGTATATTATGACGGAGGCGCCAAAGAGCTCGGTTTTTGTACCGCCACCAACACCTACCGCTACACGGCCTTGGATGAAGCCGCCATCCGCGCGTTGGTATCGCAATATCCCAACATAGAAGGAGATCCTTACTCGGTGCTCTCCGACGATCACACCATTCTCGTCAGCGAGTCCATCAACGGCACATCTTTATTCCACTTTGCCGTGGGTGATAAGGTGCTGATTGCCACGTCAGCGCTGAATGCCGAAGTAGAAGGTCTTGCCCTTAACGATAACAGCGCCCTTCTCTTGCAACTGGAAAACGGGACCTTCGCTTATGAAGAATTTACCGTTGGCGCCGTCATTCACGATGCGACTCCCCATCAAAAATTACTGCTGGGCATCAATTTCGACCAATACACCACCCTGACGGCCAAGACGCCTGTCCGCGATTCGACCGACGTTTACATGGATCGCGACGCCGACTTTGCCACGTGGGAAACCGTAAGAAATTCCGTCATCTCGACAGGATGTCTCATCGAAGGCAGGGTGGAGAACAGTGTCATATTCAGAAGCTGCCACGTCGCTAAAGGAGCGGTTGTGCGCAATTCAGTCATAATGATGCACGGCACCATAGGCGAAGGAGCTGTACTGGATAACGTGATCGCTGACAAGTATGTTACGATCAACCCTGGCGTAAAGATCTACGGCGGCGAGAGGGAGCCTGTTATAATCGGTAAGAACACAACAATATAAACATTAAAGGGGTGTGTCATGGCTAAGAGGAAAATTCTTTTCGCTGCATTCGAAGCATCACCTTTCATCAAGACCGGCGGCCTCGGAGATGTATCCGGGGCTTTGCCTGTCCATCTCAAGAACGATGAGTTTGACACGAGAGTCATTCTGCCGCTCATCAGCTCAATACCTGAAGAG
>CAJGDZ010000203.1 GCA_904502055.1 uncultured Clostridia bacterium
CGCCCACAAACACGTCCGCCGACGAGTTGGTGCCGCGGAATTCCAGATAGTACAGATCTGCCTCGGGAAGGTCAGCCTTATTCAGCGTCTTGACGTACAGGCAAGAACCGCGGAAATAGTCGTTGCCGCCGTCTTGACCGTCGATGGCGTTCCAAGAGTGAGGCAGATTGATGCTCTCACCCTCGCGCAGCGAAATATCGGTCGTGTCCTTGACGAACAACCAGTTAGCATTGAGGTTCAAAATATTTCTCATTGTTTATTCTCCTTTATTTTATCAAAAATTGCTTGGAACGGCGCCCGACGGCAGTTGGAGTGCAGTCGGGCGCCGAGATATTTCAAGGAAGCATTATGCCTCTTCGCTGACAGATTCTACAGCGGGAGCCTCTGCGTGCTTAGCAGCAAGCTCTTCGTTCATAGTAGCAAGGGTCTTCTTATCCAGGTTGAAGATAATGCCGACGCCAACGAACTGAATGAGCGCACTGAAGAGGTAAAGGCCTGCCACGAGCCAGCACATATTGTGCGAGGTCTGGAAGGACTGACCTTCCGTACCCAACTCGGAAACGTAGCCCAAAGCACCCATCAGAAGCAGAACGATGGAGGGACCAACGCCCTGCGCAAGCTTACGGAAGAAGGAGTGGAGGGCGTAAACAGTACCTTCCTCTCTCTTGCCGAACTTCCACTCAGCGTAGTCGATCGCGTCTGCCATCAGAGCCCAGGATACGCAGGTGTAAACACCCATACCGATACCGAAGAAGACAAGACCGATCATATAAACGATCAGTGCTACGTCAACGTTTTGGATCAGGGGGAAGATCATCATAACGACACCACCGACGATGGAAACCAGCATACCGCCAACACTTGCTTCCTTCTTGCCGTACTTGTCAACCAGCTTCTTGATGAAGGGGATGAACAGGAACATCGGCAGGAAACCGATCAGCATAACGACACCGGACAGCTGAGCCTGGCCGAAGTAGGTGGCGAACATAACGGTGGTTGCCGAGGTAGCGGACTGCATACCCAGGAACATACCCATAGCGGCAACGGTTGCACCGACTGCGGGACGGTTCTTCATAAAGTTGCCCATAGCCGAGATGACGTTGAACTTACCGCCACTCTCGCCGGTCTTAACGGAATACTCATCCACACGGATGGTGATCTTCTTGATCATAAACATAAAGAATGCAAAGCCGATGAAGCCCATAATAAGAGCCGCAAGGAACACTCTGTCGCCCAAAAGGGTCTGAACCTGCTTGCCGGTCTCCTCGTTCATCACGGGGTTGCCTGCTTCATCGTAAACGTCCTTCCAGATCAGGAAAGGCAGCAGGATGCTGGGCAGCATATTGCCGACCATAGAGCCGATGGATCTCCAGGTGGAGAGCTGAGCTCTTTCGGAGGGGTCGTCGGTAACCAGCGACAGCATCGAGCCGTAGGGCACGTTTGCCATCGTGTACGCCGCGTCCCAAATGACGTAACCGACGATAAAGAGAACGGCCTTGAGCCAAACGTCAGCGTTGGGGAAAGGAAGGAATACGGCCGCGCCGCCGATGATCAATCCCAAAGCGCCGATAAAAATATAGGTCTTGAACTTACCCATCTTATACTTTCTCTGGTCCGCGTCGATCAGAGCGCCGATGATGGGGTCATTGATGGCGTCCCACGCCTGCACGAGAAGCAGAAGGAGGGAAAGGAGACCGGTCTCCATCGTCATGTAAACAAGCCAGAAGGTTTGAACGGTACCCTTGAGGCCAAAGCTCATGTTACAACCGATGTCACCGGCTGCATACGCAAGCTTGTCAAGCATGCCAAACTTGCGCTTGCCATTGGCATCCAAAACAGGTGCTTTTTTCATAATGTACCTCTTTCGTTTTATGTTTCATCCTAACAAAAAATCAAGCCAAGGAGCATACAACGGACCTTCGGCTGAGTGATTTGCTATTATGTCTGTATATATTATATCACATCTTTGAGCATTGTCAACTATTTTTATCGATTTCTCATCCGCTTTTTGTGACATTTTGATCGTATCGCATAAAAAAAGCCCGCGCCCCGAAAGCGGGACGCGGGCATAGACTTTGGGAGTTAATTGGCCGCTTGCATCATTGCCGCCACAAGGGCACTTGCCACAAGAACGGAGATTACCGTCCAAGCGACAACAATACCCAGACCGATGAGCAGCTTGTTCAAAAGCTTGGGCTGTTTCTTCATCTGCATCAAGGCCGTAAGTCCGAACAAAGCGCCGAGACCACCGCCAAGCGCACCGCCCAGCATAGGAAGAATGGCGCACAGCACAGGGCTGTTGCCCCAAACGATCGCCAACACAACGGGAATCGCCGCCACTGCGATCTCATACCAACGGGGCTTAGGAGTAATTTCAATGGTCTCCCCCTTGATCACAAGACTGATGCCGTACAGGTAATTGCCCTTGATGGAAACGAGCGTTTTGTCATCCCCAAAAACGTACTCCGTCTTGGTTCTCTTCTCTGCCGGCGCGCCACCGATGATCAGCGAGCGTTTGCCCGTCCAAAAGCTTTCCTCGTAAACGATTTCTCCGTACGTAGGGTGTTGAATGATCTCTTTCATTGTCTGAGTCCTCCTATGTAAAAAGTAGCGGATCGCAACGTATCCTTAAGCTTATTATAGCACCGACGCATCGATTTGTCAAGCGCGATTTCGGATGCGCTCGCTTCGCCACAAGAAAAAAGCACATGCCAAGGCAAGTGCTTTTTGCCTTAAACGTGATAAAAGGTCAAAAATTGAGGTAAAAACGAAGAAAAGGTCAACTAATACCTAATTTCTATGTGAACTCTCATCATAGATGTTTACGTATAGAGCAAATACATTGAA
>CAJGDZ010000204.1 GCA_904502055.1 uncultured Clostridia bacterium
AAAAGCTCTGAATTTCAGATTACTTTGTATTCTCTTTGTCGCGGTTGTTGTTCTGCGCCTATTTCACCAAAGAAGCGGTTTATTTCTGTTGCACTTTCCCGACAGTCGCCTGTGGCTGACGTTATCAGCTATCCTGCCCTGTGAAGCTCGGACTTTCCTCACGGTAATACCTTTCGGCACCATACCGCGCAACCGCCCGGCAAGGTTACGCCTTATTATAGCACGCTACGCTTGCTTTGTCAAGCGAGCAGCTCGATAAGCAAAAAATACATCAACGGAATGATGACCACCGACAGCGTGTGCGAGATCGAAGCCATCGCCGCGCCGGTCTTGACGTCACCGCCGTAGGTTTGGGGATAGACGATCGAATTGAGCCCGAGGGGCGCGCCAAAGCAGATGAGAGCAAGAATACGCGTTTCGGTCGGCACCTTAAAAAGGCGAAGCGCAAGCAAAAGCACCGTCGGAATGGCAACCATACGAACAAAGGTAGCCAGATACACCTTCTTGTTGAAAACAATTTCCCGAAGCGGGAAGCCCGCGATCACAAAGCCGGCCAACACCATCGCCACGGGTCCCTGACACGCGCCCGCGTTATCGAACATCGTGGCAAGGAATGGCGGAATGAAGCGACCAAGACCCGTGAGCCCGAGAGCCATTCCTGCCAAGGTGGCGAGCATCGGCGGTGCGATAAAGCTCTTTTTGAGATTGCTCCAAATGCCTGCCCCCTTGTCCTTCGGAATGAGAAGGTACAGGCCGTAGGACGTGCAGAAAATGCCGACCACAAGGCAAAACATCTGATATTTAAACAGCATTTCCTTGTCAAAAAGCCCCAAAATGAGGAAGGTGCCCACAAATCCGTAGTTGGCAAAGGACAGCCCGTAGCGGTAGATGCTCCGCTGATACTCCTCGGCCGACGTTTTCGCCTTCGGCACAAAAAGCCGTGACAGCGGGATGGCCGCCAAAATGAAGACCAAGCAAGCCACCGCGCCGTAAAGGATCAGCGTCCAGTTTTCCAGAAAATTCTCCACCGTACAGTGCGAGATCATACTGGAAAGCGTCAGCGCCGGCACGAAAAGATAGGTCTCAAGGCGCGCCAGCGTCACACCCGAATCCTCGGGCAGAATTTTTCCCTTGCGGAGCACGTAGCCCACAAGGATAAAGGCAAACATGGTCAGCATTTGCTTTAGAGTCATTTCAAACATGGACACTCACCTCACAAAAGCTCAATAAACAAAAGATACATCAAAGGAATGGTCGCAACCGACATCACGTGCGAAATGGACGCCATCGACGCCCCGGCCTTGACGTCTCCCCCGTATGCCTCGGGATACACGATGGAATTCAGGCCAAGCGGTGTTCCGAAATAGATCAACACCAGCGCCATCAGCTCCTTCGGCGTATGCAAAAGGTGAAGCACCAGAAGGATCGCACCCGGAATCACGATCAGGCGCACGAGGCTTACAACATACATCTTCACGTTTACAAAAAGCTCCTTCAGGGGGAAGCCCGCGATCACAAAGCCGGCCAAAACCATGGCTACGGGGCCTTGACACGAGCCGGCGTTGTTCATCATCGTTACAAGGAAGGGCGGCAAAAAGCGCCCGAGATCCAGAAGACCGATCGCGATACCCACAAACGCCGCCAGCATCGGCGGCACCGTCAATCCCTTTTTGATGTTGTGCCAAAGCCCCGCGTTCTGCTCCTTGGGGATGAGCAGGTACACGCCGTAGCTATAGCACAAGACCGTAACCGTAAGGCCGATCATCTGGTATTTGAAAAACATTTCCTCGCCAAACACACCGAGAATGATAAAGTTTCCCATAAATCCCGCGTTGGCAAAGGACATCCCGTAGCGGTAGATGCTCCGCTGATACCGCTCGGCATCCGTTTTGGCGTTCGGTACAAACAGGTGCGAAAGCGGGATCGCCAAAAGGATCACGCACGCGATGATCACGCCACCGTACAAAATCAGCCTTGCATTGTCGCGGAAGGTAGCCACCGTGCATTGGGTCGCCATGCTGTAAACGGTCAGCGCCGGCACGAAAAGATAGGTCTCAAGCCGCGCCATGGTCACACCCGACGTCTCGGGAAGGATCCTTCCCTTGCGGAGCACGTATCCGACCAGCATAAAGGCAAACATGGTCAGCATCTGCCGCAGAGTCATTTCAAACATGCCGCTTGCCTCCTTGTCCGATCCGCTGCCGATAGGCGCTCGGGGTCTCCCCGAAGCGGCGGCGGAACAGCTTATAAAAATGGTAGGTATCCTCGTAGCCGCAATGCGCGGCAATTTCACACGCCGAAAGGTCGCTGACCGAAAGAAGCAGCCTTGCGCGATTCAGCCGCAAGAGCGTGACGTATTTTCCCGGTGTCAGCCCGTACGCGCGGTGAAACAGCGTGATGAACTGCGCGGTGCTGTAGCCCGCACGCTTCGCCAGCGCCGCGATCGAGATGTCCTCCCGAAAATGCGCGCGTATGTACGCGTAACCGCTCTCGATCGGCCGCGTCATTCTCTTATATTGCCGCTTCATTTTCTTTCCTTTCTGTAAAATATAAATTGAAGTTTGTCGGGGTGATATTGTCTGCTGGGGATACGGTCTGCTTTTACGAGATTGCTTCGCAACTCGAAAAAAGCTCCGCAAAAACTTTTACTGCAATGGTCTGCACAAACTACACGTCATTTTGTGCCGCAAGCCTCGATGCGGAAAAGAGAGCGAGCTCTCTTTGTCCGCTTCGTGACTTGTGGCATACATGTTCTTCACGCTTTAGCGTGAAGAACCAAAATGACTCGAAAAACCTTTCTCGATATTGCTT
>CAJGDZ010000205.1 GCA_904502055.1 uncultured Clostridia bacterium
GGGAAAAGAAACTTTTTCACACAATAAAGTCTGCAAAAGCAATATCGAGAAAGGTTTTTTGAGTCATTTTGGTTCTTCACGCTAAAGCGTGAAGAACATGTATGCCACAAGTCACGAAGCGGAAAAGAGAGCGAGCTCTCTTTTCCGCTTCGAGGCTTGCGGCACAAAATGACGTGAAGCTTGTGCAGACCCATTGCAGTAAAAGTTTTTGTGGAACTTTTTTCAAAAAGTTCCCCGCCGGAGGCACGTTTCCCATGCAAACAAAACACACCGACAACCTTCAATTTAACAAGACCGCCCGAGGCAGATGCCTCGGGCGGTCTTGTTCTGTGTGATGGTTTTATGCGAGGTAGATTTTGGTTTTTCCTTTTGTGAGCGAAAGCGTGAGGAATTCCTTGTCCGCGGCGGCAAGGGTACGGGTTCTGCCGCCCTGCTCGAGGACGAGGCAATCACCGCCGAAGGTATTTTTCAGGCGGATCTCGGTCTCCCTCGGTGCGTCAAAAACGACCTCCGACAAGCGGTTACTCTTAGCCTTAGCGCTGACGAGCGTACCGCCGACCGTGCGAAGTTTTTTAAAGGAGATGGGACGGTTCTTCCAGTCCACGGGAACCGCCGGAAACAGGTGCAGATAGCCCTGATGGTCCTGCATCAGCATCTCATGGAGCGCGTCGCAGAAGCCGAACGAGCTCTCCAGAGTAAAGGGGCGGTAGTGGAAGGTGGTGTAGCCGTAGCCCTTGTAGTCGCCGTTTAGGTGGAAGCCGTTTTCGGCCACGAAAGCACGCGCAAACTGACAAAGCTTTTCGTAGGCACTGTTGCCCTTCTCGGCCATCGCGTAGATCGCCGCGCACATGCCGTAGGAAAATCCGACCCACTTGCCCATGCCAAGAAGCTCCAGGTGCCAGATGGTCTCCTCGTAGATCTTCTTGTGCTCCTCGGTATCGTAGTTGATGAGGTGCAAGGGATACAGGCACATGGTGTGCGAGAAGTGGCGGTGCGCCGCGGGCAAAAGCTGCTTTTTGTCCAGCATCAATGTGTGTCCGTCAAGCGCGAAGCCGTCCAGACGCGCAAGAATTTCCTCATAGTGCGAGGCGTCAAGCCCAAGCTCGTCGGCATAGCGTTTCAGCGTTCGGAACAGATACACAAGAAGTGCCTGATCGAAATTCGACTGATCGAGATACGCGCGGCGGTCATCGTTGAAGATCTCGGGCGAGGAGGTAAGCGGCAGATAGAGCATGCCGTCGCCCCGATCCTCCAAAAGTGCCTCGATGGCGCGGCCAACCTCGCGGAAGAAGGGATACGCGCGGTGCTTGAGGTAGCTTCTGTCGCCCGTGTAAAGGTAGTATTCGTCAAAGCTCTGCGCCACCCAGATCGTCATGGTGGGCGAGAGGCTGTACTGGATCCACGAGCCGCCCATCGGCTCGCCCTCCACCGTGGCGGTGGCGGGCAGAATGTAGCCGTTCACGCCAAAGAATTTCTTGGCGTATTTCTTATATTTCTCGCGCGTGTTCCAGATGTAGTCCACAAAGCAGCGACCCTCGTCCACGTGGTTGGCCTTGAGGTAGGACTGGTAGGACACCTGCGTGTTGGTATCGTGGTGGTAGTCGCCCTTCCAAGGCGGAATGTTGTCGTCGTCGGCCGTCCACACGCCCTGAAGCGGCATCGGGAAGCCGCCCCTCCGCGACGTGGAGGCAAAAAGGTACCAGGAGCGGTAGTAGATCTTCTCGATCATGGCATCGCCAAGCGTGACCTCGGATTTCTGCCAATAGCGCTTCCACCACGCTTCATGCGCCTTTTTCAACGCCTCGTAGCCGACGTCCGCCATGCGCAGAAGGTGAGCCTTGGTGTCCTCTATAAAATTCTCGCTGTCGTCCGAGCTTGCCACGGTGAAGTAGATAAGCTCGCCGTCGGCGGTCTTTTGGCGCAGAATGACCGTGCCGTACTTATAATCGGTATGTGTTTTTTGCTCGTAGAACACAAACGCGCCCTCGCGCACAACCTCGGCGCGCGGATAACCCATGCAGTTACCGATCTCGCGCTCACCCGAAACCGCAGAGATGGCACCCCACTCTCCGTTCTCGTCGCCCGAAATGTAGCCGGGAATGTGAAGGTCAAGCGAAACGTTGCCCCTCACCTTGACCACGCCGACGTTTTCGGTGGCCGAGACAAACGCCTCAAGGCTCCCCGTCTCGCCGCCGTCAAGCTCCACGTTTGCAACCGCGGTCTGCAAGGAGACCGTCGATTTTGCCACAAATTTTCCGCCGAAATCTAACTCCATGCGACCGGGCGTGAGCTTGGTGGGATATGGAGTTTTGTTGTTCAACGTGACCTTGAAGATGTTCTGACATTCCTGCCACGCGGGATCGTCATTCTTCGACGAGGCCAGCACCAAACGGCGCAAATTTTGATAGTTGTACTCCTTGGAAAACATGCCCGGCTTCTCGCGGTTGTCCCAGATGTCAATGCGGTCGATGGCAATGCGAAGCGGCCCGTCGCCGTAAATCAGCGCACCAAGACGCCCGTTGCCCAAGGGTAACCCCTCGTCCCAGTTTACAACGCTTTCATCGTATACAATGTCGTATTTCTTCAGATTCATGCGATCCTCCTTGTGAGATCCGTTTTTCAAATTTTGATTTGTCGATGTGTTTGAATGGCTATGCTTGCACGAACGCTATCGGATGAAAGGCTCCCTCCGGGAGGGAGCTGGCGCCGAGTAGGCGACTGAGGGAGCCCGCGCAGCAGTAGAGTCTGCAAGCACAATGAAGTCGCGCAGGCTCCTTCCACCGCCACAGGCGGTCCCCCTCCCTCTCGGA
>CAJGDZ010000206.1 GCA_904502055.1 uncultured Clostridia bacterium
CACAGCTTACCGCCCTGGAGGGTGTGGTGGCCGGTAGCGATAGAGACGTAAAGGGAGGGCTCTCCCGGGATCTGTCTTGTATGCAAGAGCGTCGTCGGGAAGTTAGAGTTGTTGCCGTACAGCTCGGTCTGATTCGTGCCGTCGGGATTCATCTGGAACACACCCTGGATCCACATCTGCGTTCTGTCGTTGTAGTCCCAGCGAGTGTAGATGACACGACCGTCCTCGGTGAGGGTGGGATAGGTGGTGTGCACCTGATCGTAGCCGAGACGAACGATGTTCTTGCCGTCGGCCGACATTTTGTAGAGGTTGGAAACGGGGGTCTTCCAGCAGTCGACCGTCTGAATGGCGCGTGAGGACTGGAACAGGATCTCGCCGCTCGGCAGATACTTACATTCAAAGTCCGCAACACCGGAGCCGAAGGTCAGCTGCTTGTAGGTGTAATCTTGGGAGGTGAGATCCATTTCGTAAATATGGAAATCATCGTCAGGAAATGCCTTCATCGAGAACAGGAGTCGGGTTCCGTCTGCCGAAACGTCGGGATCACGCACAACGCCGCTCTCGCAGTTCAAAATCACCGTCTCGGTCTTTTTGACCCGGTTGCCCTCGGCCTCCAGGGTGATCATCACCAGACGTGAGCCGGGATGGAACTGCATTTCCGTACCGACGCCGCTGGCCGCCTCGCCGGTGGATTCCTCGTACAGCGCCTCGGTATATGCGTAGTGCGAAGCACCCAGTGCTTTTTGCTGAGCGACGACGAAGGTGGTAGCACTCTCCATCAGATCGTACAGAAGGTCTGATCCTTCCAGATAGGTAACGGTTTGGTTCGGAGCCGCACCGACCGCATTCACCGTGAAGGGAAAGCCGATCAGATTGCCCAAAATTAAGGAAAGGCAAAGAATAAAAGTAAGAATTCTCTTTCTCATATGCGTGCTCCTTTCTTATTGCTTTGTAGGCGCTTTGACGGTCAGCGGGGTAGCCACGGTATTGCCCTTGGCATCGCAGAACGTAATGGTATACGAGCCGCCCTCGGGAAGCGTCATATCGCCCTTAGGGGTGATCACAGCGGTGGAATGAAGGGCAAGATCCGTCACCTGGACTTCGGCGTACGAGATCTGCTTGCCCGCCTGATCGTAAATGGCAATGCGCACCGTGACAGCGCTGTCTGCCGTTGCCGTTTGACGACGCACGACCACGCGATCCAGCTTGGCCCCTGCCTTGTATTGGTTGTAGAAGGCGGTGCCGTCCTCGGCGGTAAAGTGTGCCTGCTCCACGCCAAAGGCTTCGCCCTCGGCGCCGATGGAGCGAACGTAATCCGCCAGCTGCTTGACTTCCATATCGGTCAGATCCTTGGCAAAGAGTCTGACCACCTCTTCGATGGTGTTCAGCGAGCCGTCGTGCAGGTAGGGCGCGGTTCGCCACACCTCATTAAGAGTCGGGACGTCGTACACACCGCTGTCGCCATTGAAATGCTTGGTGCCCACGTCATACAGGTTGTTGTCCGTATACAGAGGCGCGGGGTGACAGGAGGCGCAGTTCTTTTCAAAGAGTGCCTTGCCGGCTGTCGCCGACTCGGTCAGCGTGCCGTCTCGGTTCAATTCGGGCGAGGATTGGGGATAGAGATACTTGAGATACTCGTCGATCATCGCCAAATTTTCTTCGCTTAAGGTATTGAACTGAATAAACTTCATACCCGCGGAAACGGCAACCTCAGCACTCGGACGAATGCCCGTGGACATCACAGGCGGCGTTCTGTGGGAATAGAGCATCGAGCGCGCGCTCTTACCGCCGCCACCGATACCGTCGTTGAGGTTATCCCAGTTAAAGCCGTCCACCACAGCGTCAGGGTGGCAGGAATTGCAGGACTGCCATCTTTGGTAGCAGTTGTTGGCGTCAGACCAAAGCATCTGACCCATACGCACTTCATTCGGTTCAGGCTGATCGACAAAGCGAAGGGTGCTTACCGTGTTGCTTGCCAGATCAACGGCCGTGACTGTCCCGTCAAAGTAGTTGCCGCAGTACAGAACACCATTCTTTTCGGTAATCGAGCGAACACCCTCGCCCACCGTGATGCGCTGACGGCAACCGCTAAGGAAGGGCAAGTAATCCACGATGGTCGAAAGGTTAGCCACAGGCGCGTCGGTTTTCTTATCCGCAACGGCTTGGATCTTTTCGTTCATCGCGGCAATATCCACCGTCATGATCTCGTGCAGACCCGAAAGAGCCACACAAAGCGTTGTGCCGTCCGCGGACACGGTAACGCCCCAAGGATTGGCGGCACCCTGATCCACCTCGTCCAAGAGCACGGTGCAAAGGACGTCCTTGTTTGCCGTGTCCAAAACGGTGAAGCAGTTGGAGTTGATCCAAGCCCTGTCAAGCTGGGTGGTGGGGTAGGCGTATCGGCCTACGATGTGCGAGATATAAATGCGCTCGCCCGCAGGATCGACGCAAATATCCTTGACACCCGAGGAGCCGTTGACCATCGGGATGGTTTTGGTCACCTCGTCGGTAGCAGAGGAAATGACGTTGATATTGGCGCTCATCACCGATTCCTTTGTGGATTCGTCCGGCAGGTGGCAGGCGACGTAGACGTCGGTGCCGGTAGCCGTCAGAGCGATAGGCTCTCTGCCGTCGATCGCAACCGTCTTGGAAACCGTCATATCGGCAAGAGAGAGAACGGAAACCGTGCCGGAGAAGCGATTGGCGACGTAAGCCTTTTGGTCAATTGCCACAAGGTCGCTCGGCGTATGGCCAACCTCTGCGGTCGCCACCACGGAAAGATCAGCGGTGAGCTTGACGACTGTA
>CAJGDZ010000207.1 GCA_904502055.1 uncultured Clostridia bacterium
GAAGACGATCGCGAGGAGCAAGAGAAGGAAAACAGTGAAGAATAACGCATCAAACAAACGATAGAAAGGAGCGGAGGAAATGTCCGGATTTGTTCATCTTCATTTGCACAGTGAATACAGCTTGCTTGACGGCGCCTGCCGCATTGAAGAGATCCCAAAAAGAGCAGCGGAATGCGGACACAGTGCCGTAGCAATCACCGATCACGGCGTTATGTACGGTGCCGTGGCCTTTTATCGCGCTTGCAAAAAGAATGGCATCAAGCCTATTATCGGCTGTGAGGTGTACGTAGCATCCAAATCCCGTCACGGAAAGTCCGCAAGTGAAGACAACAAGAGTGAGCATCTGGTTCTTCTTTGTCAAAATGAGATTGGTTATCGCAACCTCATTTATATGGTTTCTGCCGGCTTTACCGAGGGCTTTTTCTCAAAGCCGAGAATCGATATGGAGCTTTTGCGCGAGCATTCCGAGGGCCTTATTGCGCTCTCCGCCTGCCTTGCGGGACGTATTCCGCGTCTCATTCTCGGAGGAGATTATGACGGGGCCGTTGCTTACGCCAAGGAGCTTTCCTCGGTGTTTGGCAAGGATAACTTCTACATTGAGCTTCAAAATCACGGGATGGAGGAGCAAAAGCAGCTTCTGCCGCTCCTTGCACGCCTTGCAAAGGAATGCGATCTTCCGATGGTGGCTACCAACGACTGTCACTATCTGCGTCGCGAGGATGCGGAAACACAGGCTATTTTGATGTGCATCCAGATGGGAAGCGTTATTACCGATGGCAGACCGCTCGGCTTCAAAACCGATGAATTTTATTATAAGACCACGGAAGAAATGCAGGCTCTTTTTGGAGAATATGAGGGGGCGCTTGAGAATACGGTCAAAATTGCCGAGCGCTGTCAATTTGATTTTGATTTCAGCAAGCTCTATTTGCCTAAGTTTGCCTGTCCCGGCGGTGAGATCGCCGAGGAACATTTGGCGCGTTTGGCTGAGCAAGGGCTGGAAAAGCATATCGAAAGCGGCAAGATCCTTCTTCAAAAACACACGAGGAAGGAGTACGATGAGCGTTTGCAGTACGAGCTTTCGGTTATCAACAAAATGGGATATGCCGATTATTTCTTGATCGTTCAGGATTATGTGAACTTCGCGCGGGGTCATAAGATCCCAACCGGCCCCGGCAGAGGATCGGGGGCGGGAAGCCTTGTGGCATTTTGTGTGGGGATTACGGATATTGACCCCATGCCGTTTGATCTCCTTTTCGAACGCTTTTTAAATCCCGAGCGTGTCAGTATGCCGGATATTGATATGGACTTCTGCTACGAAAGACGCGACGAGGTCATCTCCTACGTCAATTCGCGGTACGGAAGTGACCACGTTTCCCAGATCATCACCTTTGGTACGCTTGCCGCCAAGGCGGCTATTCGTGACACCGGACGGGCAATGGGACTTTCGTATGCCGATACCGACATTGTGGCGCGTGCGGTTCCTAAGGAGCTGGATATCACGATTGCCGAGTGTCTGAAGCGTGAGGAGTTCCGCAAGCTTTACGAGGGCTCCGAGCAGATACGCAAGCTGATCGACACGGCAAGCCGCCTTGAGGGAATGCCCAGAAATGTCTCGGTGCATGCGGCAGGCGTGGTCATTACCGACCGTCCGCTTACGGATTATGTCCCGCTGGCTCAGAGCAACGGAATCACGATCACCCAGTATGATATGAATACAATTGCCGATCTCGGATTTTTGAAATTCGATTTCCTGGCACTTCGCAATCTTACTGTCATTCGTGATGCAGAGATACAGGCGAGGGAAAAGGAGCCCGACTTTGACATTGAAAAGATCCCGCTTGACGATGCGGAGGTCTTCCATATGATCGCATCGGGCAATACCTCGGGTGTATTTCAATTGGAATCGGGCGGAATGAAGCAAATGCTTATCAACCTGGAACCGGATTGCTTTGAAGATATTATTGCGGCAATTTCGCTCTATCGCCCGGGGCCTATGGATTCCATTCCCACGTATATTGCCAACAAAAAGAACAGGGAGAATATCCACTATCTTACGCCGCTTCTGGAGCCGATTCTGAGGTCTACGTACGGCTGTATCGTCTATCAGGAGCAGGTAATGGAGATCTTCCGCAGTGTGGCGGGCTTCAGCTTTGGTCACGCGGACGTTGTCAGACGAGCGATGGCCAAAAAGCACGCGGACGAGCTGGAGGCTGAAAGAGAAAACTTCCTTGAGGGCGCTGTGAAGAATGGCGTTTCACGCGAAAATGCCATCAAGCTGTTTGACAGTATGGCAGATTTTGCAAAATACGCCTTCAACAAAAGCCACGCTGCCGCGTATTCGGTCATTTCCTACCGCATTGCCTATCTGAAACGGCATTATCCGCATGAATATATGTCGGCGCTTCTTGGTTCGGTTCTCGGAAATATGGGCAAGGTGGCGGAGTATATTGCCGATTGCAGTAAAATGTCCATCCGTGTTTTGCCGCCTGATATCAACCACAGTACCACTCATTTTCACGTGGACGGCAAGGATATCCGCTTTGGCCTACTGGCCCTTAAAAATGTGGGCAAGCTGTTTGCTGAGCAGATCGTTAAGGAAAGAAAATCCGAACCGTTTGCCTCGTTTGAGGACTTTGTGTCTCGAATGAGTCACTACGACATAAATAAGCGGCAGGTGGAGACGCTGATCAAGGCCGGAACCTTTGATTCGCTTGGTGTGTACAGAAGCCAGCTTCTTGCCTCGTACGAGAAGATCATGGAATCAGCCAGCGAGTC
>CAJGDZ010000208.1 GCA_904502055.1 uncultured Clostridia bacterium
AGGCGCACAAATGTGCGCCTTTTTTGATTATTTTAGAGAAAAATGCGCCGTAGAAGGCGCACCACAGCAGACCGACGATGGCGAACTTGGCGTTCGTCGAGTTCATCTGCGCGGAGCAACGATGTTCCACGCCATTTTTCAAAGACAGGTCGGCAAAGAAAAAAGGCGTAGGACAAGGCGCACCAGAGCAGATGGACGATGACGAACTTGGCGTTCGTCGAGTTCATCTGCGAGGAGCAACGAAGTCCCACACCTTTTTTCAAAGCCGTTTGGCAATAAAAAAAGACGCGTGACAAGGCGCACCACAGCAGACCGACGATGGCGAACTTTCGTTCGTCGAGTTGGTCGGCGCGGAGCAACGCAGTCACACGTCTTTTTTTGAAGCCAAATTATTGAGCGTTCTTTCTAGCCTCGAAGCACGCGCTGCAATACACAGGGCGATCGCTGGAGGGCTGGAAGGTTACCTTTGCCTCACCGCCGCACTCTGCGCAGGTGGTGATAAAGTACTCTCTCTGTGCGCGGCCTGCGTTCTTCTTTGCGTCGCGGCACGCCTTGCAGCTCTTCGGCTCGTTCATAAAGCCCTTCTCTTTGTAGAAGGCCTGCTCGCCTGCAGAGAATACGAACTCTTTGCCGCATTCCTTGCAAACCAGGGTCTTGTCCTCAAAGACTTCGGTTGCGCCAACCATGTTCATTTCTTCGTTCATTTGCTTTTACCTCGCTTGTGGTTTATGGTTTTTGCCCTTAATCGGATTTCGACCGACACCTTTGAGAATTTCAACGCTCTGGATTAAGCTACCGGGGCATATATCAATCCCGCATACCGTCCCCCAGGGCTGCGCGCAGCTTTTTGCGGATACGGTAAACGGCATTTTCAATGGAATGTGCGTCCTTTTGCAGCGCCTTGGCGATCTTCCCCGTGGAAAGCCCCGCCACATACAGCGCCCAAACGCGATTTTCGTAAGGAGAGAGCAACGAGCGCACACGTGCAAACAGCGCGGCGGCTGCCTCCTCCTGCATCACGCGAGCGGCGGGATCCTCTCCCACCTCGCTTGCATCACGCGTATCAGCGACCGACACCTCGGTGCGATAACGGTGGATGACGCGCAGCTGAGAAACAAGCGCGTTGGCGATACAGATCTTGGCATACAGACCGAACTCCACCTCGCTTTGCGAAAGGTCAAAGTTCAGTGTCGCACGGTAGAGCGCAAGCAGCGCACACTGATGCAGATCCTCTACGTCCTGTTGCCCAAGTCCCGCTGAACGGTGGGATATCTCGGCACAAAGGAGCGGCTCGTAATCAGCGAGCAGTGCGGAAAAGGCAGTCTGATCGCCCCCTCTTACCGCAAGGATCCTTGTATGCAGTTGTTCGCGTTTGCTATCGTTTGACTGTTGCATAACACCTCACGTAATCCTATTATAACATAATTTTACAAATTGTCAACAGAATATTCTTCGTTCATTTGCTATATTTTGACACTATGCACAAAAACACAACATTTTTTCTTGCACTTCTATCAAGTTTTTTGACTTTTCTGTCAAAACGCAACATCAGAATTTACAATTTGTTCACATCAATCATCGAACAGGAAGTTCATATTTCCCGCTAACATGGCATGTACGCCGCGATAGATCACCTCGGGACGGTCGTAGAAGTTCTCTTTCATACGGTTGGCGCGGTCTGCGCTGTCCACCACCAGAGTGGTCGAGTAAATGATCTCCCCGCGCTCGGAAAGCTCGCAGTAAAGCTCGTATCTGCCGTCCTCACGGCGCGCGGTACGGCACTTCCCTTCGATGCCTCTTTGCTTGAAGTCCAGATAGCGCAGCGCTGCGGCAAGGCTTTTGTCCAGAATGGAGGAAAGAATGTCACTGTGCAGCGTTTCCGCCACGTTGCGACCGCGCTCGGTGATCTCGTACACCGTGTCGCCCTCTACCACGCCCGCCTCGGCAATGAGATCATCATCCAGCATCTTGTGGAACGCCTCGGCAAAATCCAGGTACATAATATAGTCCGTCTGCATCACGATGTCGTTGAGGGTGACGAAATCCAGGGGCTTACCCACGTTTTCCATCAGATACAGTACGAAGATTTTTACATTTTTCATGCTTCCTACGGTGGAACTCATCGTTTTTCCTCCTTTTTTGGCGGGAACTGCACTTATTTTAGCATATTTTTGCTTTTTTTTCAATACTTTATTTGCATTTCTGCACAAGATGTGATATAATGATAAAGTATCAACCAAAGAAAGGAAGTTTTTCCCATGGTAAACGTAGCCATTCTGGGCTTTGGCGTTGTCGGCAGCGGCGCCGCTGAGGTCCTTCATAACAACCGTGCCGTTATTGAAAAAAAGCTGGGCACCCCCGTCGCCGTCAAGCGCATTCTTGACCTGCGCGAGTTCCCCGACAGCCCCTTCGGTCACCTCGTCACGCACGATTTCAACGATATCCTGAACGATAAGGATATCCAGATCGTTGCCGAGATGATGGGTGGCTCTCACCCCGCATACGACTTCACCAAGGCGTGCCTTGAGGCAGGCAAAAGCGTTGTGACCTCGAACAAGGAGGTCGTGGCTCGCTTCGGCGCAGAGCGTTTGGAGCTTGCCGAGAAAAACGGGGTTCGCTACCTGTTTGAGGCAAGCGTGGGCGGCGGTATCCCGATCATCCGCCCGATGGTCAATGACCTTGCATCCAACGATATCATTTCCGTCAACGGTATTCTCAACGGTACCACCAACTACATCCTGACGCAGATGCTGGAAAACGGCACCG
>CAJGDZ010000209.1 GCA_904502055.1 uncultured Clostridia bacterium
CGTTGAGGTGAGGGTAACCGATGGAGTTACGTACCTGCTCAAACGCGCGTCCTGCCGCAAACATGGCGAAAGAGGAAGCAAACACAGGCTTGCCCGTGGTGGCGATACCTGCCGCTACGCTCATCATATTGCCCTCGGCAATGCCGCAGTCAAAGAAGCGATCGGGGAATTTCTTCTTAAAATAAGAGGTCTTGGTCGCACCGGCAAGGTCTGCATCAAGCACGACGAAATCGTATGTATCACCAAGCGCGGCAAGCGTCTTGCCGTAGCTTTCTCTGGTTGCAATCTTTTCAGCCATTTGTCTTTACCCCCTTATATCTCTTTCATAGCGGCTTCGATCTCAGCAACAGCCGCAGCGTACTGCTCGTCGTTCGGGCCCTTACCGTGCCAATCCACGTCGTTCTCCATGAAGGAAACGCCCTTGCCCTTAACCGAGCGAGCGATGATGGCGGTGGGCTTGCCCTTAACGGTCTTGGCCTCGGCAAACGCCTTCTCGATCTGGTCGAAGTCGTGCGCGTCGATCGAAATTACGTGGAAGCCGAATGCCTCAAGCTTCTTGTCGTGAGGCGTGGGGTTCATAACCTCGGTGATGGGGCCGTCGATCTGGAGACCGTTCCAGTCCACGATCACGCAAAGGTTGTCAAGCTTATAGTGAGCGGCAAACATGCAAGCCTCCCAAACCTGACCCTCCTCGCTCTCACCGTCGCCAACGATGGTGTAAACGCGGTAGTCCTTCTTGTCGATCTTGCCGGCAAGAGCCATACCGCAAGCGGTAGAGATACCAAGGCCCAGAGAGCCGGTGGTCATGTCAACGCCGGGGGTAAGCTTCATATCGGGGTGACCCTGAAGAATGCTGTCGGTCTGACGGAGCGTCTTGAGGTGATCGGGCGAGAAGTAGCCCTTCTCTGCGAGAACCGCATACAGCGCGGGAGCGGTGTGTCCCTTGGAGAGGACAAAGCGGTCGCGGTCAGCCCACTTGGGGTCTGCGGGGTTTACGTTCATCTCCTTGAAATACAGGTAGGAGAGAAGCTCGGCAATCGAAAGAGAGCCGCCCGGATGGCCCGAGTTTGCGGCGTGTACGCCTTCCAGAGCGCCAAGACGGATCTTTGCCGCTTTGGTTTTCAGCATGGCAAGTTCGTTCTTTTCCATAAGATGTTCCTTTCAAGTGTAAAAATATAAAATATATTATATATCATTATAATATTTTTTTTCGTTTGTGTCAAGTACAGGATGCAAATTTCAGTATTTTCCGCCTGCGGTGGTCAGCTCAGCCTTGCCAAAGGGCTTTACGCGGAGAATGGCAAGCTTGTCGCCCAGCATAAAGCTTTCCTTGCGCCCAAGGAGGCAGGTGAGAAATTTTTTCGGCAAAACGTAGGTGGAGTCATTGACCGAGACCTTCATTTTTCCGAGAAAAAGTGTGTATTCGGCGGTGACGGTGTACGTTTCGTCGTCCTGCACCACAGTCCATTCCTTTTTCAAGGGGCCTTCTCCGATAAGACGTGTATTGAGCATCGCCGTGGCGGCCAGAATCAGGGAAACGGCCACGCTTATGGGCGTCGCGCTGAAGAAAAGCGGCAGGAGTGACAAAAGGAAGGTGCAACCGGCAAGGATGGGGTGTCTTCTTTCCTTTTTGGTGACGACCCAAAGGACGGTCAGCGCAAGCAGAACACAGGTCAAAACGGCCACCAGGTTGGGAGCGAAATCGGCATAGCCCCAGTGGATGGGGTCGAAATAAGAGCAGGTGCTCCGAAAGGGCTCTCCGTCCGGGTTTCCGAAATACATGACCGTTCCGCCCGGCAACGCCTCAAGGGCAATGGCCGCAAGCGGCAAAAGGATAAGCGCAAGCTTTTTTTTCATAAAACCGCTCCTTTATCAGAAATGAAGCTTCCTTTTGACAATGTCGATGATGCGTACGATGGCGGGGGAGAGCACGAGGTTGACCACGAATTCACCCACGAAGTTGAGGCCGGCAAGGCCAAGAAACAAAAGCTGAAACGCGTTTTGATAGGTTCCGAAAATGTCGGGATAGCTCGAGGGGAGTGTCTCCAGCGTGTTGAAGAAGAACAAAAGCATTCCCAAAACAAAGATTCCGGTGTTTACAATGGGGGCGGCGATCGAAGCAAGAACGGTTTGCAGGAGCTTTTTCTTACCTCCAAAAGCCTTGCCGAGCAAGGAATAGACAAGACCTGCGACAAGGCCTGCCGCCGTTGCCTTCAGAAGGCAAACCACGATAAACCAAAGCGGCTTGGCCTGAAACAAAAGCGAGGAAAACCAGTCGCGGCCGAGAATTCCCATAAACATGGTGATCAGACCAAATACAAAGCCAAGGAAGGCCCCGTGCTTTGCTCCCAGCAGACACGCACCGATCACGATCGGAATCAGCACGAAGGACATCGGAAGCGGCCCGATCGTTATGAACGAGCCAAGCGCCTGCAGGACAACAACAAGTGCTGTAAGAATGGCAAGCTGAACGAGATTTGAAATTTTATTTCTTGTAGGTGTTTGCATTATGAGGCTCCTTTGTAGGCAATATATAAATATTCTACCACGTTTTTAACAGAAAGTCAAGAAAAAGCGAAGGGGAGCGCTTCAAATTTTGATTTATCGGCGTGTTTGAATGGCTATGCTTGCACGAACGTTATCGGATGAAAGGCTCCCTCCGGGAGGGAGCTGGCGCCGAGTAGGCGACTGAGGGAGCCCGCGCGGCAGTAGAGTCTGCAAGCACAATGAAGTCGCGCAGGCTCCTTCCAC
>CAJGDZ010000210.1 GCA_904502055.1 uncultured Clostridia bacterium
CAGCCGCCGATACAGGTGGCCGCGCCGCCGAAGGGCTCGATCTCGGTGGGGTGGTTGTGGGTCTCGTTTTTAAACATAAGAAGCCAATCCTGCTCCTCGCCGTTGATTTCGGCAGTTACGTGGATGGAGCAGGCGTTGATCTCCTCGCTCTCGTCAAGCTCGGGGAGCTCGCCTCTCTTTTTGAGTACCTTAACCGCAATGGTGGCAATGTCCATCAGTGTCTGCGGACGCTTGGCGGCCTTTTCCTCACCGTAGACCTCGACTCTTGCGGCCAGATAGCGCTTGTACGCCTTATCCACCGCCTTGTCGGCGATCTTTACGTTGTCAATGTGCGTGGAGAAGGTGGTGTGACGGCAATGGTCGGACCAATAGGTGTCGACCACGCGGATCTCGGTGATGGTGGGGTCGCGATGCTCCTCGTTCTTAAAATAATTCTGAAGGAACTTAAGATCGTCAAGATCCATCGCAAGTCCCAGCTTGTCCAGAAGCTCCGAAAGCCCCTTATCGTCAAGGGAGATAAAGCCGGTGACGGTGGCAACGGTTTCGGGAAGGGCATAGTCACTTGCCAGGGTCTCGGGCTTTTCCAGCGAGGCCTCGCGGCTTTCCACCGCGTTGATCACGTATTTCTTAACGGTATCTACATCGGCGTCGGTCAGCTTGCCGCCAAGGATATAAACCTTTGCGGAGCGAACCGTGGGGCGCTCACCCTGGCTCTGAAGCTGGATACACTGGGCGGCCGAGTCGGCTCTCTGGTCAAACTGACCGGGAAGCGGCTCGACGGCAAACACGATGCCGCCCTTAGCATCGATCTCTCCGGTCGCCACGTCCAGCTGCGGCTCGGAGAAGATGGTGTTTACAGCCTTCTCGAAGAGTGCCCCGTCGATGTTTTCCACGTCATAGCGGTTTACGATGCGGAGACTTTCCAGGGCCGAAAGGCCGACGAGGTTTCTGAGCTCACCAAGAAGACCGTTTGCCTCGTGGGCAAGCTCGGGCTTTTTTTCAACAAATATTCTGTATACCACGGTTAATTCTCCTTTGCCTTAAGGGCGCGTGCGCCGATGTCGTTTCGGTAGTAGATGTTGTCAAATTTTACGGTCTTGACGGCGGCGTACGCCTTGTCGATGGCGTTCTCCAGCGTGTCGGCCACGGCCGTTACACCGAGAACACGGCCGCCCGCGGTGAGCAGCTTATCGCCGTCAAGCTTGGCGCCTGCCACAAAGATTTCGGCATCCGTCTGCTTCGGAAGCGTGATCTCAAAGCCCGACTCGTACTTGGCAGGATAGCCCTTGGAGGCGGCGATCACGCAAGCGGCGGCACCGTCCGAGAACTTGACCTCGGTTTCACCGAGTGTTCCGTTTGTGGTGGCCATCATGACCGTCAGGAGATCGGAGGTAAGGAGGGGAAGCACCACCTGTGTTTCGGGGTCACCGAAGCGGCAGTTGTACTCAATAACCTTAGGTCCGTTCTTGGTCAGCATAAGGCCGAAATACAGACATCCCTTAAAGGTTCTGCCCTCGGCGTTCATGGCGTTTACCGTGGGAATAAAGATCTTTTCCATACACTCGGCGGCAATTGCGTCGGTGTAATAAGGGTTGGGTGCAATGGTGCCCATGCCGCCGGTGTTAAGACCGGTGTCATTATCCCCTGCGCGCTTGTGGTCCATCGAGGAGATCATCGGCACAACGGTCTTACCGTCGGTAAAGGAAAGCACCGAGACCTCGGGGCCCTCCAGAAATTCCTCAATGACGATGTTGTTGCCGCTGTCACCGAACTGCTTGTCCTCCATAATGGAGCGGACAGCCGCCACGGCCTCCTCACGCGTAAGGGCGATGATCACGCCTTTTCCCAGCGCCAGTCCGTCGGCCTTGATGACCGTGGGAATGGGAGCGGTTTCAAGATACGCGATCGCCTTCTTAGCGTCCGAGAACACCTCGTATTTTGCGGTGGGAATGCCGTATTTCTTCATCAGGTTCTTGGAAAAGACCTTGCTGCCCTCAATGATGGCGGCGTTTTTCGCCGGGCCGAAGCAAGGAACACCCGCGTCGGTCAGCGCGTCGACCGCGCCGAGAACCAGCGGATCGTCGGGTGCGACCACCGCATAGTCGATTTTGTTTTCCTTGGCAAAGGCCACGATCTTGTCGATCTCTTTTGCACCGATCGCCACGCACTCCGCATCGGCGGCAATTCCACCGTTTCCGGGAAGCGCGTAGATCTTTTCGATGCTCTTGTTTTCTTTCAGCTTGCGGATGATGGCGTGCTCACGCCCACCGCCGCCGACTACCATTATCTTCATACAAATACCTCTTGATCAGTGGTGGAAGAGTCTCATGCCGGTGAACGCCATAGCCATACCGTACTTGTTGCAGGTTTCGATCACGTTGTCGTCACGGATCGAGCCGCCGGGCTCGGCAATGTAGGAAACGCCGCTCTTGTGAGCGCGCTCAATGTTGTCACCAAACGGGAAGAAGGCGTCCGATCCGAGGGAAACGCCGGTGATCTTATCCAGAAATTCGCGTGCTTCCTCGTTGGTAAGCGGCTCGGGCTTGTGGGTAAAGTATTTCTGCCAGTTGCCGTCTGCGCAAACGTCCTCCTCGTTTTTGTTGATGTAGCCGTCGATCACGTTGTCGCGGTCGGGACGTCCGATCGTAGGAAGGAAGGGCAGAGCCAGCACCTTTTCGTGCTGACGCAGGAACCAGGTGTCGGCCTTTGTGCCGGCAAGACGCGTGCA
>CAJGDZ010000211.1 GCA_904502055.1 uncultured Clostridia bacterium
CCTTTCTCCGGTCAGGCCATGGATATGTCTGATACCGACAACTATCAGCTGACGCCTCACATCACCGGATATGATTCCGAGAAGTACAACAGCATCATGGAGGCTGTTTACTTCCTGCAGTACTACGGCAAGTTCAATTCTCCCAATGGCGTACTGGCAACCACCTACTTCAACCAGTATGAAAGCACCGAACTGAACGCCGCCGCAGAGAAGGCTATGTACGAGACCATCACCGCCGTCTACACCGAGTATGGTGTAGCCACCGATGCCAAGAGCTACAAGGCTTCCAGAGCTGCTCTGCTCCAGGCCGCTGAGGCTGTGCTGATGGAGGATATGGCTGTGGTTCCCGTTGTCTTCAATCTGGAAGCTACTGTGACCTCTTCTTCCATCAAGGGTCTTTCCAGTAACTACTATATGCCCGCCAACTTCAAGGAGGCTAAGATCAAGTCCTATGAGGATTATCTGGCCGCTGGTAAGGCTTACATCAACGCTAACTTCGATGCTCTGGCATTCAACGATGCTGACGGTTGCTCTTACGCTGAGTTCGAGGCGTTCAAGACTGCCAACACCATCTACGCCCAGTATTATCTGGACGAGAAGGAAGCTGTTACCCTGCCTCCCGCTGAAGGCTCGTGATCTGATTTATCAAGGGTCGGTTCTTCGTGAACCGACCCTTTTTTCGCGGAAACGCTTTCGAAAAACTGATATGATGCCCAATGGCGAATTTGTTTGCCTTCCTTCTGAAAAGGCAAAAAATCACGAGTTCATAACAAAACGCCTTAAAAAAATATAAATTTCCTGCAAAATATCTTCGAAATTAAAAGTAAAAAACAAAAATTCTGCGTATATTATATATTGTAATGAAAAAGCGAAGGGAGTGAAGCCGTTTTGCCTAATGATATCGTCCGTTTGAATCAAGAAGCCATGCGCGAACGATTCCGGGAGAGAGAAGATCGGATCCTGGAAAACTCTGCTTATGCCACCCGAAGCTACGAGACAAAAGGCCGTGAGAGGCCTATGCAATCCTGCGCCATTCGCACCGAATTCCAACGGGATCGCGACCGTATCATTCATTGTCAATCCTTTCGCCGCTTGATGTATAAGACCCAGGTGTTTTTAGCACCCGCGGGCGATCATTACCGCACCCGCCTGACCCACACCCTGGAGGTTTGTCAGGTGGCGCGCACCATGGCCAGAGCCCTGCGTCTTAACGAGGATCTGACCGAGGCCGCCGCTTTGGGGCATGACTTGGGACACACGCCCTTCGGTCATGCGGGCGAGGATGCTCTTCGCCAATGCTACGACCCCGGGTTTGCTCACTACGAGCAGAGCCTCCGCGTGGTTGAACGTCTGGAAAACAATGGTAAGGGCTTGAACCTCACTTGGGAAGTACGGGATGCCATTTTGAACCATACGGGTAAATGCATGGCCTCGACTCCCGAAGGTGTGTTGATCAAATTTGCCGACCGTATCGCCTATATCAACCACGATATCGACGACGCCTGCCGCGCCGGGATCCTCCGCCCTGAGGATATTCCTGCGGATATACGCGATGTGCTGGGAAACACCCACGGAGATCGCATTGATACCATGGTGTCCTCCGTTATTGCCGCCAGCGACGGAAAAGCGGAGATCTCCATGACCCCCGAGGTGCAGGAGGCGACTGACCGCCTGCGAGCTTTCCTGTTTGAAAACGTCTATAAGAATCCTGTGGCCAAAGGGGAAGAAAATAAAGCCAAAGAACTGGTTTGCGCCCTCTTTGACCATTTTGTGAAGCATCCTGCCAAGATGCCCGCGCTGTACGTCCAAATGATGACGCAGGGTGAGGCTGTGGAGCGTTGCGTGGCTGATTTCATTTCGGGTATGACCGACCGTTACGCCATTGAGACTTACGGGGAGTTGTTCGTTCCCAGAGTCTGGAGGGGGTTGCACGAATGAGAATACCACGAGAAGTTGTAGAGGCCATCAAGGATCGGTGCGATATCGTAGACCTGATCGGGTCTTACGTCACTTTGCGCCGCGCGGGGTCTAACTATAACGGCCCTTGCCCCTTTCACAGTGAGAAAACACCGTCCTTTACCGTCTTCCCCGATTCACAGAGCTTTTTCTGCTTCGGATGTGAGGCGGGCGGTGATGCCTTCACTTTTATTATGCGTTCGGAAAATCTTGATTATCCCAACGCCATAGAATTTTTAGCCAAACGCACGGGCGTGGACATTCCCCGTTCTGCCCAAGAAGAGAAAAAAGGTTTGTCCCGCAAACGTGTGTATGAAATGAACCTGATCGCCGCCCGCTTTTTCAGAGAGTGCCTCTTTGATCCCGTGATGGGACGGGAGGGCATGGAATATCTGCAAGGAAAACGAGGGCTCAGCGTACCCGTCATCCGCCGCTTCGGTTTGGGCTTTGCGCCCAATGATTTTACCGCTTTGGTGACCGTCCTAAAAAAGGAAGGATATACCGATCAGGAAATGAAGGAAGCCTTCCTTTGCGGTATCAGCCAGAAATCGGGCAAGGCCTACGACCTGTTCCGCGACCGCGTGATGTTTCCCGTGTTCGACAATACGGGAAACGTCATCGCCTTCAGCGGCCGTGACGTGGGCGGGCAGGACGCGCGTAAGTACGTGAACAGCTCGGATACGCCTGCTTTCCAGAAGCGGAAGAATCTGTTCGCCTTGAACTTCGCCAAAAACCATTGC
>CAJGDZ010000212.1 GCA_904502055.1 uncultured Clostridia bacterium
CAACAGGAAACGGCAAGTCTTTTGGGACTTTCTCAGGTCAAGGTTTCCCGTGAGGAGAAAAAAATTATGGCGTTTTTAAAACAGGAGCTTGTTGGATAAAAAAGGTTGTAACCCAAGGTTACAACCTTTTTGTTTTATTCTACGGAAGCGGCTTTTCCCAGCTCAACCGTAATGGTTATCAGCTTTCCGTCGCGGAACACCTCAAATTCAATTTTGTCTCCGATGCGCCTGTCGGCAATCAGGGACTGAAGAGATGCCATTTGCTTGCAGGAAATGCCGTCGGCCGTTACCAGAATGTCATCCTTCTTCAGCTTTTCTGCCGAATCAAATCCATCGTTGGTCTGCATCACGTAGACGCCGGTTGCCGGCGCGGTGTAGAAGGTATATTCTGTGATCTCGTAGGATTCAAGCGTCTCCTTGTCTGAAAGGGGAACCTCGATATCTCCGTATATCGTGGGAATGATCACAACCTCCTCATTCTTTTCCTCGTCCATGGCCATGCGGTAATGGTATTGACCGGAAAGAAGGTATTTGGTGTTCTGTGTTACGGAAAAGCCCGAAATGCCCAGAGCTGCGCCCCGATTTGCACCGCCTGCATCGGGATTGGTGATCTTGCCATTCTGAATGATATCGTTGATCATATCGATGACGCTTTCCATTGGGAGAGCAAAGCCCAGACCTTCGTAGTTATTTCCCGCGATCTTGAGCGTAACGATGCCGATGACCTCGCCGGACATATTAAAGAGGGGACCGCCGGAATTTCCGGGGTTGACACTGGTGTCGGTCTGGATCAAATAAAGCACTTTTTTAACCGTGCCGTTGGTATTTTGCTCAACAAAGCGGCGGTCGAGTGCCGAAATATAGCCCGAGGTCATTGTGCCTTGATAATTGATGCTGTGCGGCGTACCAATGGCCATAACCTGATCGCCGACTCGCGAGTTTTTGGAGGTGCCGAGCTTAGCGGCAGGAAGATTTTGTGCTTTGATCTTGACAACGGCGATATCGTTTAGCTCGTCGCCGTCAATGAATTCGGCATCATAAGTTGTGCCGTCGCTCATAATAACGGAAATAGCCGTCGAATCTTCAACCACGTGATAGTTTGTGGCAATATAGCCGTCGGATGTGATGATGACACCGGAGCCCACACCTTCTCCGGTTTTGGTTGTTACGCTTATGGCAACGTAAGAGGGGAGACACTCCTCATAGAGATCTCCGATCGAGCCGTAGGTCGGTTCGTTGTTTGTTCCGAAAAATTCGCCAAGCAACAGGGCACCGATCAGCATAGAAACGGTAAGCAGGAAAACCAGGAAAAAAACGGCTGCATATACCAGCCTTCCCGATTTTCTTGATCTGCGATAGTGACGCTCGTCGTAATGCTTTTGCTCCTGATAATCCCAGCGGTATCTCACGATTGGTTCGGATTTTTCTTTGAGTTGCTCGTGTGGGGGAGCCGATGCTTCCTCGGTTATTTCAGTGACCTCCGTATCCACTGCGGACGCCTCTGCTGCTGTCGAGTCGGTGGACTCTGTATTGGCCTCTGCAGGTACGGTAACGTCTGCCACCGCCTGTGCCTCCTGCGCCGATTCCTCAGCCTCGGGCATTGGCTCAAGCGGCTGGTTTCCCGCCTCTCCAAGGTTTATATTTTTCTCGTCCATGATGTGCCTTTCCTTATTTGATATTGGTTTCACTAACGTTTCCCTTGGGAAGCGTAAAGAAGAATTCACAGTATTCGTGGTGACGGCTCTCCACCCATATTTTCTGTCCGTGTGCTTCAACGATGGTACGCGCGATATACATACCAAGTCCCACGCCGTTTTTGTCGATTCCACGGCTCTTGTCCGCTTTGTAGAATCGTTCAAAGACGTGTGGCAGATCGTCCGGAGAAATGCCCTCACCGGTGTTATAGACACTGACCACCACGGTCTTTTTGTCGGCGTTCTTGATTCGAATTCGGTAGTCGCCGCCTTCCTTGGCAAACTTGACGGCGTTGTCGCAAATGTTATACAGCATCTGATAGATCGCATCGCGGTCTGCACTGACAAGCATTCGATCCTCATCGCATTCAAACTCGACGTTCAGCGTTTTGTCGTCGATCTTTTGCTCAAAGGAGATCAGAATCAGACGCGCCAGCTCGCAAACGTCGAAATTTGCCATAGTCAGCTTTCGGTCGCCCGCTTGAAGCCTTGTGATGTCCAAAAGGGAAGAAACAAGTCGAGAAAGGCGCTTGACCTCTTCCTTAATGATGCCCAGATAATAGGACTCATCCTCCTTGGGGATCGCACCGATCAAAAGATTATCGATAAAGCCCGAGATGGTAGTCATCGGTGTTCTCAGATCGTGTGCCACGTTGGCCATGAAGGTATTTCTGGCTGTTTCCAGATTGGCTAGGGAATCGGCCATATTGTTGAAGGCCTTGGCCAGCTCCGCTACCTCATCGTTGCCGCGAACGGGAACGCGCACATCAAAGCTTCCGCTTCCGAATTTCTTGGCCGCCTTGTTCATCTCTCTGAGCGGGCCTGTCACCATTTCGGTAATGAAATAAATGGCGATCAGAACGGCAACCAGGATCCACAGTGAGGAAATGAAGATGGTCTTGATGGTCTGATTGAGAAGCATCTTCATGGAATCGCCCGATGTGCTGGCCACAATGGAGCCACAGTATGCGCCATCCGCATCCAGAACCGGGGTGGCG
>CAJGDZ010000213.1 GCA_904502055.1 uncultured Clostridia bacterium
CGACTTTTTGGAGAAATTTCGGAAAGGGCTTGACATTCGTTTTTATCAATTATATAATGTATCTAACAAACGGAAAGAAAAGGAGAATTCTTATGATTCGTTTCGATCAAAATGACAAGATCCTTGGCAATATTGCCCGCGTGATCGAGGCTCGTCTGGCAAAGAAGAAGCTGGATGCCGAGCTTACGCTGGTGCTGGATCCGAAGCTTGCCGAGCTCGAGAGCCGTTTTGAGGACGGCGTGATCGCCGGCGGCTCGTATCCCGACATTCTTTATGTAGCAGGAAAGTTCCTGCGCAATCCGAAGCTTGAGAACGGCAGCTTCAAGTCCTTCAAGCCGATCTGCGGCCTTTACTGGGCAACGCACAACCAGGGCTACGCCGAGACGGCACCGATTGAGGAGCTTCTTGAGGACATCGAGGACGAGGCTCTTTGGGGTATGAATATCATCGAGATGTGGTATGACCTTGCCCAGCACAAGATCGAGGAGAGCGCGGATTTTATTCAACGCCTTCTCACGCTTATGCGCCATGCAAAGTCGCTGGGTCTTAAGACCGCGCTGATCTCCATTGCCAACGAGGCGTTTGACGACAGCCCCGAGGAGCTGCGCGCCGACTGGACGTGCGGTCACGACGGCTACACGCTCAACCTCAACGCGCATTATCACCGTGAGATCTGCCCCTCAAAGAAGGGCGGAATGGAAAAGATCATCGAGTACCGCCGCAAGATGCTGGAGGCATTCAAGGACGCCGATCCCGACCTTGTGGGCATCGGCCCGTACGACCAGGGCGGTTGCACCTGCCCCGATTGCGCCCCCTGGGGCGGCAACGGCTACATTCGTTGCGTAGAGGCAGTTACGCCCGTGATCAAGGAGTACTTCCCGAGAGCCAAGATCGGCCTTTCCACCTGGTATTTCGGCACCTTCCGCAAGGGCGACGTCAGCGAGTTCGAGCTTCTCAAGAAGGCCATTGACGAGGGCAGACTTGAGGAGGTGGCTTACATCACCAGCGAGCCGCAGGTTCACCCCTGGCCCTTTGAGCATTCGCTTGGCAAGCCGCTCATCGGCTTCCCCGAGATCAGTATGTGCGGCATCTTCCCGTGGGGTGGCTACGGCGCTACGCCCGTGCCCATGAAGATCCAGAAGCTTTGGGACGCCAACCGCGACAAGCTGGAGGGCGGCTTCCCCTATTGCGAGGGCTTCTACGAGGACATCAACAAGGCCATCGTGCTTCGCCAGTACCGCGACGATCAGAATGCGTCCGATACCGTAAAGGAATATCTTGCCTACGAGTGCAATCTGGAGGGCGAGCTTCTTGACGAGGTACATACGGCCGTGATGGCAATGGAAGAGACGCACAGGCGTACCTGGGAGCCGGGTCACCGCTATCCCATCACCGTTCCCACAAAGATTTTCGATATCGAAAAGACCATTCTGAAGGCACACGCCGCGCTTGACGAGCAGACCAAGAACTCCAAGAAGTGGAGACTGTTCTACTACCGCGCGATCATTGACGCCGAGCTGGCGCGCAACGATTTCTACCGCAACGATAAAGTGCTTCAGTATTTCAACGAGATGATCGAGCTGTACCACCTTTACAACGCCAACTGGTACGTAAAGCCCGACATTATGACCGATGAAAAGTACGGCCGTCCGCTTACCAAGGACGAGCTCAAGATCATCGCTCTTGGCGGCACTATCGACTAAAAAACGTAGGGGGACCTTGAAGGTCCCCCGTTTTTATTTATATAACGAAAACCCCGCCATAGTGGCGGGGTTGAAAAAAGGCTATTGCCGATAAGCAGAAGAAAAGTAAAGGGAAGAGGGAAAGAAGCTTTGAGTGAGAAAGGCTCCCTCCGGGAGGGAGCTGTCGAGCGAATGCGAGACTGAGGGAGCCCGCGCGACCTCAATGTTTGCAAGCATAATGAAGTCGCGCAGGCTCCTTCCGACGCCTACTCGGCGCCACCTCCCTCTCGGAGGGAGGCAATGATCACAACCCGTTTACGGGTGGCAAGTAACAATTGCATGGCCGGCAGGCCAATTAAAAGCGCACTTGTGCGCCGCCAGTGATCTTCGGGCTATGCCCGAAAAGGAAATACCCCCCGTTATACGGGGGGATTTTTATTTATTCGCCTTTGGGCTTTCTCCATTTGGGCAGAAGATCCAGACGGACAAGGGCGGTGAGCAGCGAGACAAGCGTGAAGGCCTCGCAGAGTACGCCCGCGATCGAAAAGACCACCCAGTTATAAACCAGCCAGCTTGCCGTGGTGACAAGGCCGACCGTGCGGATCACGGTGGTGTTCTTGTTTCCGTAGGACACGGTGGAGAGTACCTTGGCCACAATGATGAGAATGCTTTTCGGCCCCTCCCAGGTGAGTATGCCAAACAGTGTGAACAGCACGCAGAAGACGGCGATGAAAAGCGTGGTCGTTTTGCCGTTTTCCACGCGTTTTTTGAAAATGAGGTTGCGGACGATGCCGATGACCGAGGCCGCCGCGCCCGTAAAGGCGCCCAGAAGAAAGTACTGGACGGCAAAAAGCACCTCGTTTAAGGTGCGGAATACCTCTCGCGGCATATATCCCTCGCCGCGCACACAAAGGTAAGGAAGCGGCTCGGTGAGGGTAAGGGGGATGGTTCGCACGGTGC
>CAJGDZ010000214.1 GCA_904502055.1 uncultured Clostridia bacterium
AAAACTTTTGCAGCATGGGTCTCTGCCAACTTCACGTCATTTTAGACGGGAAGCCGCCGCGGCGGCTTTCCGTCAGCGCAAGGTCGGCAATCCGACAAAGAGTGCTCGCTCTCTTTTCGGCTTGCAGACCTCGCGCGTCTGAGACCTTCTCACGCGTGAGAAGGTCTCAAAATGACTCGGATAATGGACTACACGTTGTTTTCGCGTTATCGTTCGGGCTCCATATCAAGCGTAGCCGTTTTGCCTGTAGGGGAAAGTTTTGCGGAGCTTTTTCAAAAAGCGACCGTATCCCCAGCAGACAATGTCTCACCGACAAACTTCAATTTATCTCCTTGACAATGGTGTTTTCTCGTATTATAATAAGAAAAACAGAACCCACAAAGGAGAAAAACGGATGAAGCACTTTGATACCTTTGGCGTAATGATCGATATGTCACGCAACGCTGTTATGAGCATAGACGGTCTTAAGCGCTTTTTGCCCCTACTCAAAAAAATGGGCTACAACGCGGTAATGCTTTACACCGAGGACACCTACGAGGTGGAGGGTGAGCCCTATTTCGGCTATATGCGCGGCCGCTACAGCATCGAGGAGATGAAGGAGATCGACGCCTTTGCCGAGGGACTCGGCATCACGGTCATTCCCTGCATCCAGACGCTGGCACACCTGAACGGCATTTTCCGCTGGGGTATGTTTCCGCGCGACTGCGAGGACATTTTGCTCACCGATCACGAGCGTACGTATGAGCTGATCGACCGTATGTTTTCTACTCTCTCCGAATGCTTCAAGTCGAGAAAGATCCACATCGGCATGGACGAGGCGCATATGCTCGGCCGCGGCCGACATCAGGATCTCCACGGACCCGAATCCGTGAACGACATTATAAAACGCCACCTCGCCAAGGTCTGCGAGATCGCCGAAAAATACGGCTATGAGCCCATGATCTGGTCGGATATGTACTTCCGCTCGTGGAACAACGGCAAATACTACATTCCTAAGAGCGAAATGCCCAAGGAGGTCGTCAATGCCCTTCCGAAGTCGGTCATTCCCGTGTATTGGGACTACTACCAGCTCAACGAAAAGAATTACAGCGATATGATCGAAAATCATAAGCAGCTCTCAAAGAAGACCTGGTTTGCAGGCGGCGCGTGGTGTTGGTCGGGTCTTATCCCCTTCAACCGCTTTACCTTGAAGAGTATGCTTCCCGCCATCGACGCCTGCCGCAAGCACAAGCTGCGGAATGCGATCTTCACCCTGTGGGGCGATGACGGCGCCGAATGCTCGCATTTCTCCCAGCTCCCCTCGCTCTTCTATCTTGCCGAATACGCCAAGGGCAACACCGACGAGGAAAAGATCAAGGCAAAATTTGCGCGCATCTTCGGCATTGATTTCGATGAATTTATGAACATCGACAGCCCCAACGACCTGCTCCCCTACGAGGGACTTCCCAAAAACCCCTCGAAATATATGCTTCTCTCGGATTATTTTAACGACTTCCTCGATTACGGCATCAAAAAAGAGGGCGCCAAGACCTATTATGCGGATCGCGCCGCTGAGCTTCACGCCACCGCCAAGAAGAGCCGCAAGTACGGCTACGTGTTTGACACCGCCGCCAAGCTCTGTGACGTTCTTGCCATCAAGTATGACCTTGGTCTTCGCACGCGAAGGGCCTATGAGGCCGGTGACAGGGCCGAGCTTGCACGCCTCGCCGAGGACGAGTATACGCAGGTCATCAAGCGCCTGAAGATTTTCGAGCGTGCCTTTGAAAGGCAGTGGTTCCTCGATAACAAGCCCCAAGGCTTTGACGTCCAGGAATTCCGCCTCGGCGGCCTTCTCCTGCGCACCGAAGCCTGCCGCCGTCGACTTCTCGACTATGCAAGCGGCAAGATCGATCGCATCGACGAGCTTGACGAGCCTCTGCTTCCCTTCCGCAGACCCGAGGAAAGCATCGGCCTCAACAAAGCCCCCCTGTCCTCCACGGTCAACATCCTCTACCACGGCGCTGTTATTTTATAAGAAGTACATCGGGGGAGCTTTTAAAAAGCTCCCCCGACAATATGCGTTCATTCCGCGCAAACCAAAAGACCTTGCCGAAATCGGCAAGGTCTTTTATTTTAAGGATTCACTTTGTTTAAGCCGTCCAATTAGCCCTTGATAGCAGCCTGTGCAGCGGCAAGGCGAGCGATCGGAACACGGAAGGGCGAGCAAGAAACATAGTCAAGACCGATCTTGTGGCAGAACTCAACCGATGTGGGGTCACCACCGTGCTCACCGCAAATACCAACATGGAGGTGGTTGTTTACGGGACGGCCAAGAGAAACAGCCATGTTCATCAGCTTACCAACACCGGTGGTGTCAAGCTTTGCGAAGGGATCGTTCTCGAAGATCTTAGCGTCGTAGTAAGCGCTAAGGGACTTGCCGGCGTCATCACGGGAGAAGCCGTAGGTCATCTGCGTCAAGTCATTGGTACCGAAGCAGAAGAAGTCAGCGTTAGCGGCGATCTCGTCAGCCGTGAGACAAGCTCTCGGGATCTCGATCATGGTACCAACCTCATACTCCAGAGCCATGCCGGAAGCGGCGATCTCTGCGTCTGCGGTCTCAACAACAACCTTCTTAACAAACTTCAATTC
>CAJGDZ010000215.1 GCA_904502055.1 uncultured Clostridia bacterium
ACAGAAATAAGATCCTGCCAGAATACCGACAGATCCTTGGACGAAGAGATCACCTCTGCAACCGTATCAAACAAAAGCTCGTAGTTTTTCTTTGCGATTGCGCGGACGGTCTGGATCATTGTGCCTCTGCCCGTGATGCCGGAGCATTCCTCTACCACCGGAACAGTGATGTCCTTGTTTGTACCCGAGCAAAGATCAAGTAAGCTGATCGCGTCACGCATACCGCCCTGAGAGAGCTTGGCGATAAGTCTTGCCGCGTCTTCATCTGTGTTGAAGCCCTCGGCATTCGAGATCTTCATAAGTCGTTCGGTAAGAACGGGAATGGTTATTCTGCGGAAATCAAATCGCTGGCAACGCGAGATTATCGTTGCGGGAAGCTTTTGAAGCTCTGTCGTTGCGAGGATAAAAATAACGTGCTCGGGCGGCTCTTCGAGTGTTTTCAAAAGAGCATTGAACGCACTGCCCGATAGCATATGTACCTCGTCGACGATGTAGACGCGATACTTCATTTCGGAGGGAGTGTATACGACCTCATCGCGAATGTCACGGATGTTGTCAACGCCGTTGTTCGACGCCGCGTCCATTTCAAGCACGTCGGTCGCCGCACCCGATTCGATGTTTCTGCACGAGCGACATTTGCCGCAAGGACTTCCGTTTACGGGAGACTCACAGTTTACAGCCTTTGCGAGAATTTTGGCGCAGGTGGTTTTACCCGTGCCGCGCGATCCGCAAAAAAGGTAAGCGTGACTGAACGAGCCCTGCTCAATTTCATATTTGAGAACAGACGTGATATGTTCCTGCCCAACGACCTCTTCAAAGGTGGCAGGGCGCCATTTTCTGTATAAAGCCTGGTGCATTTTCACATCTCCATTTCTTAAATAAATATAACTCGGGCTGCGGAACAAGACCATACACCCCAAATTCGAACGTCACCCCTACGCGATTTCCGTACCTCCTGCTCAGAGCAGGCGACCTCACGGCACATCAGGTTTACCGCTTAATGCTGCTTGGTTCCCCACCTGACATGGTTCACAGTTCCCAATTGCGCGAGACCCACTCGTCAACACAGCAGAATACGTATCAGACCGTAAAAGCTCGGCCCTCAAATGAGGGATCCACCCCTGCTGTAGCGGATTTCAGGTGCAGGGCTCCGCTAATTCCCCGGCTGGTATGGCCTTGTTCCGCAGCCCGAAGCTGCGTACCTTAATAGTATACCACACTTTTTTATTTTATGCAATACCTATTTTTGAAATTTAATATTTTGTTGAAATTTACATATCAACTGCGACCGAATCTCCGAGGGGCAGAGAATAGATCAGTACTTTATTGGGGCGTTTACCGCAGATCTCCTCGAGTGCCGCCGAATAATATGAAAGCTGGCGCGAGTGTGCAGAGGAAAGCTTTTTCTTTGCAAGCTCCTTGTTTTTTAACTCGTCGGGCGTCAGATAATCGGTCTTATAATCGCAAAGAACGAGATTTCCGTTTTTATCTTCAAAAAACAAGTCGATAACACCCTGCACGAGAAGCTTTTCGTTTTCAATAAGCCTTGCGTATTCCTCGTCCTCTGTAAAATCCTTTGCCGAAAGCAAAATGTTGAAGCGTTGCTCGCGATAGACTTTTTTTGCTTCGCTAAGCTCTTTATAAAGCGAGCTCTTAAAGAATGCCGCGATCTGTCTGAGATTTACAAGCTTGCCCATCGAGCGATCCATAAATCCGAAATGAATAAGTCTTTCAAGCTCGTTTTCAACTCCGTTTTTAACCGCGTTGTCAAAGTCGCAGAACTGCTAGAACGTGTGTGTCGCCGTTCCTCTTTCAGCCGCGCTCGGCTTGTGCTCACCACCCATAAATGAGGGCGCAGATGCAATGCTTGGAAGCTTCACGTCAACGCTTTCGGTGTCGTCTTCGGTGCGATCTTCGGTTCTGTCAAGAACGCTTGGCGTCAGCTTCGAAACAGAAAGCTTAGCAGGAATATTAGCTATGTGCAGATAAGGGTATTCGTAATCGAGATTTCTTCTGATCGTTGCGGAAAGATTTTCATCGATATCGACCAAAGCAATTTTTGGGGCCTCTAATCTTTGCGGTCGATTGGGAAGCGTTGGAATGTCAGCATAGCCTAATACCGAAAGATCAAAAGCGGTGCCTTCAAGCGTGGAGCCGTGCAGCGCGGTCAGGATCCAAGACAAATAATCACCCGCGTCAAGGATCGCCGCGCGATCTCCGTAAAGCCTTGCGGTTTTCGCGATAGAGAACTCGCGCTCGGCGCCGTATCGCGGATCTGCCGTTATGTATAACCGTTCGCGGCCTCTCGTAAGAGCAACGTACAGCACGCGCATTTCTTCCTCTGCGGACTCGTTGAGAATGAATCTTGAAAGTGCTTTTCTGTAGGGCGTGCGTATCTTTCCGAATCCCGTTTCATCCGAAAGGTCGGTGGCGATACCGAGCTCGGAAGAATAGAGAAGAAGATCCTTGGCGTCGTCGCGGTTAAAGGGCTTCGCGCATCCCGAAACGAAGCACACGGGAAATTCAAGGCCCTTTGATTTGTGTATCGTCATCAGATGAACGCCGTCGGGAACGTCATCGCCGCCCTTGCCTATCGACATACCGTTGTCGATCATTTC
>CAJGDZ010000216.1 GCA_904502055.1 uncultured Clostridia bacterium
ACGAAGCTGCAGCTCGCTGATCATTTGGCGATAGACCCATTGATAATCGGGGGAGGTCCCGGTAAAAAACACATTCTTTTCGGTGGGCATTTGGTAATGCTCCAAAAGGGGCTCTACGGCCGAGCCGGTGAAATGCACCCAAAAGGTTTCAGGCTTTTCTTTGGCGTATAAATAATAGAACTGAGGCTCGCCCGGGCGAAACAGCACCATATTGCCCTTGGTCACGATCTGCTCCTTTCCGTTAAACATAAAGTGCGCTTTGCCGGCCGCAACGTAAAGCAGCTGATAATCCTTGCGACCGCAAGGACGCTCGGTATCAATCATCTCGCTCGTATGAACGCGATAATAGCCCGCCGCCGTGATCAGAATGGGTGTTTTTTGTGTGGCAATATCCTCATGAGCCCTGCCGAGATAGGCCAGATTGGTAAACAAGCGTCATCATCTCCTTGCATACAACTTATAACTATATTATATATGAAAAGCCCGAAAAATGCAATAGATGAGTATCATTTTGTGCATATACTATCCTATTCTGTTTATAGATTGCCTCGAAATTTGTGCTAAAATGGAGGTGTCATTTGCACCGAAATATCCATCACTGACCAAATCAAAATGGGGGAATTGAGATCTATGGAACAGCGCAGATATTTGAAGTGGTATCACAAGATCGGCTATGGCTCGGGAGACGTTGCGGGGAATGTTGTATATGCATTGTTGACCTCCTTTGTAATGTTTTATCTCACCGATTCGATCGGTCTTAGCATGGGTGTGGTTGGCACGCTGATGGCAATCTCTAAGATCTTTGACGGTGTGACCGACGTGTTCTTTGGCCGTATGATCGATAAAACAAAAACGAAAATGGGCAAGGCGCGTCCTTGGATGCTTTGGGCATATCTGGGTAATTCGGTTATGCTGGCAGCCTGCTTTGCCGTGCCCACAAGCTGGGGCGAGACCGCGCAGTACGTTTACTTTTTCATTACGTATACGCTGCTGAATGCGGTGTTCTTTACGGCCAATAACATTGCCTATGCATCGCTGACGGCGCTGATCACCAAAAACACCAACGAGCGCGTACAGCTTGGATCGATCCGCTTTATCTTTGCCTTTGGTGCAAGCATGGGCATCCAATATGCAACCACTCACGCTGTTACCCTGTTCGGGGGCGGTGCAGAGGGCTGGCGTACCGTTGCTATCATATATGCCGTGATCGGCCTTGTGGTAAATACGATCTCTTGCTTGTCTGTCAAGGAACTGGACGAAGAAGAGGAAGAAGCGGTTGCCGACGATAAAATGAGCTTTCTGCAATCGGTAAAGCTGTTACTGGCCAATAAATATTACGTGATCATTTGCGTGACCTACGTGATGACGCAGATCTATGCCTCTATGGTGGGCATGGGTATTTACTATATGAAATATATCCTTGGCGACGAGAATTTGTTTGGCACGTTTTCGCTAGCCATCAACATTCCGTTGGTCATCGGCTTGCTTGTTGTGCCCTTTATCATCAAGAAAATGGGCGGAATGTATCATCTGAATATGATCGGCTATATTCTGGCAACCGTCAGCCGAGGCGGCGTGATCCTGTTTGGATATCTTGGCAGTGTGCCGATGATGCTGGTTTGCACCGCGTTGGCTGCCCTTGGCACAAGCCCCTTGCAGGGAGATCTGAACGCATTGATCGCCTCCTGCTCGGAATATACCACAATGAAAACCGGAAAACGGATCGACGGTATGCTGTTTTCCTGCTCGTCGCTTGGTATCAAGATCGGTGGAGCGCTGGGAACCGCCATTTGCGGATGGCTGCTGGATGCGGCAGGTTATGTAGAAAATGCCGTAACGCAGAATGCGACAACGGTATCAATGCTGAATGTTGTTTATTTGTGGATCCCAATGGTGCTTTGCGGCGTTGTTACCTTCTTGCTTTCCATGCTGCGAGTTGAGCGAGCCAACAAGCAGTTGCTTAAGGAAAGTGTTTGTGATGCGGTGCTTGAAGCCGATCCCTGCGCGCAATAAGCCCCGGAGAGCCGGTTTTTAAAATACAAAAAGGAACGCAGACATCGTCTGCGTTCCTTTTTTGTATCAAAATTCTTATCACGTATTGCGTTTTTCAAGACGCAGCAGCACCTTGGCAAGAGGCAAGACCAGCGCGCAGGCGGCAAAATTGCCGATGGCGTGGGCCACGTCAAACAGCGCGCCTTGCGCGATCCAAAGCAGCGTGCCCGCAAGGTCAAGTCCGAAAAAGTAGGCCTGTACGGGGGCGCACAGCACACCGAACAAAAGGCCGTGCAGGCCGCCCAGCAGCATATACAGCGGGGCTGCCAGCCACGTTGGCATTTTGCGGGGGAGCAGCATCACGGTGCCCCACAGCGGCAGCCAGGCATACAGATAGGCCAGCCACCAAACGTGAAAGCCCATATAAACGCCCGTCAGTAAAATAAAAATGTAAAGCGGTATCAGCGCTTTAACGCGATAGACCAGTGTAAAAACAATGATAAACAGGGCGAGAAAGTGAATATTCGGTGCCCATTCCATCAGCAGCTTTGAGCAAAACATCAAAGCACCCAGCATGGCAAAAACCGCCATTTCTCGTACCGTCAGGCGGCTTTTTTTGCG
>CAJGDZ010000217.1 GCA_904502055.1 uncultured Clostridia bacterium
AGCATAATGAAGTCGCGCAGGCTCCTTCCGACGCCTACTCGGCGCCACCTCCCTCTCGGAGGGAGGCAATTATCACAACCCGTTTACGGGTGGCAAGTAACAATTGCATGGCCGGCAGGCCAATAAAAAGCGCACTTGTGCGCCGCCGGTGATCTTCGGGCTATGCCCGAAAAGGAAATCCCCCCCACTGTGCGGGGGGATTTTTATTCAATAAAAAAAGAGCCCGATTGGGGATGATCCCTACGGGCTCTTTTTTGATGGTTTCATCAGGTGTGGGGAGTCGGGCGCAGGTTGACGGTGGCCGAGCCGCGGCTGAAATAGGTGTCGGGCTCATAGGATAAGACCTTGACCGATACCGTCTCGCCAACGGGGGGCGCGCTCAGCGCTATGGATCCAAGGCATTCGCCCGGGCGGATGAGACCGCTTTTTCCGAGCTCGGTGCCGTCTGCACCGTACACCTTAAGGAGCAGCCAGACCTCGTTTTCCCCGTGTGAGGCAAAGTAGGGGAACAGCCGACCGTCCGAATATTCGGGTGCGCCGCAGATGGCGAAGGTATAGTTGCCCTTTACGTCGATCGTGTGGAAATCCGCGCGCGCGAGCACCTCTTCGGGCACGCCGACAAGGGCGCTCTCTTCAAAGGGGGGCGCTTGGAACTCCGAGATCACGGTTTCGGGCGACCGTGTGGCCAGCAGAACGGCCAGCAGGATAAGTGCCGCCGCCAGAAGGCCGCCAAGGATCGCTAAGATAAGGCGTTGCCGTTTGTCCATGGTTTACTCTCCAAATTCTTTTGGCAAGCACACGGCAAAGCCGTGTGCTTGCGGCTGGTTTTTCTTAGTTCTTGGAAAGAGCGATCCTTACGTTTGCGATGGTGGTCGATGTATCGGGTCTCTTATCCTCGATCGAAACGGTAAAGGTTGCCTTGGGCGTAAGATTCATGTCGGTGATGCCGGCAGCAGAACCGATCTCGGTCTTGTCCGTAGTGTTCAGCGAAGCGGCAATGCCGGAACCGTTGTCCTGAACCGCGGTGATCGAGGGGGTAGCGAAAACGGTGGCATTGGAGTGGTTGTAGACCGTGATGTTCGCGGAGGTGTCATTCCAGGAGCCCGAGGGCGTGGTCACGTGAGTGTTTACGTCGTAGGCCTTGGTTTCCGTGTAGGTGAACTGAAGGCTTTCCCACTGAATGTCAATCTTGTACAGCGTAGAAGCATCCGAGGAATCCAGAACGACCGAAACGGGAATGTCGCCGGACGAGGAGGGAAGCGTTGCCGAGCCGTTGGCGCCGCCAAGGGTCTCGTCGGCAAAAACGTTAAGGGAGAGAGTGAGTGCCATTACAAGCACAAGTGCAAGAGACAAAAACTTTTTCATAATCGTGTTTTCCTTTCTTAATTTCAATATATTATATTCGTACCGCTTGCCTCACGTGCGGTGCGATTATAATTCGGGTTATTCTACCACCGAGATCTTGAGGTCGGTGATGTCGGACGAGATCGCGGCGCGCTCGCCCGTCAGGGAATCGTAATAATACGAGCGGAAAAGTCCGTTGTAAATGCCGGCGCGGATGTTCGCGTCGCGCTCGGAGACGTCCATCTGGTAGATGGCGCCGCCTGCCGGGATCAGGCCCGTGCGGCCGAGGAAGTACTCCTGCTCGCCCGAGACCAGATACAGCTCCAGCACCACGGAGTGGTTGGACTTGCTCGGGTTTTGGTAGGTTATGGAGGCCTTTTCCTCGGAAAGCGAAACGGTCACGTCGTAGGAAAAGACCAGCGAAACAAAGCCGCCGCCGCTTTCGGACTGTACCTTTTCGTCATCCTCCGAGGGGGGCAGGGTCTCCACGTCGGGATCGATGTCGGGAAGCGGATGGTCGGGGTCGATCACAATGGGCGGCTTGGGGTTGCCGATCAGCTGTATCACCAGCGTAGTGGTGACCGCCAGCATAGCCAGCACCGCCAGAAGCGCCAGAAGGAAGGGCAGGCGGCTGCTGTGGATGGCGATAAAGCTGTCGCCGCCCACACAAACGTAGCCCTCGCGCTTGTGGAAAAGCCCCGCGTGCTCGCCGTGGCGGAACACGTCGACCTCCTTGCCGTTAACATGAAGCCGACCGATGTGCCGCTCGGGCTTGCCCGACTTGTTCTCGGTCTGCGCCGCGGCCTTCTTTTTCAGCCGCCGTGCGCTCTTGGCCTCACCGACAACGGTGTAATTCTTTTCGGGATACAGCTCGCGCATCTTCTTCTCGGAATAGCCGAAAATAAACTGGCCGCCAAGGAAGATCCGCTTGTCATAATCTTGCTTGAAAATGTGATGAAATCCTGTCATAAAGCCTCCTGATTGCTTGGGGGTTAGGAATGGTTAAATTGAAGTTTATCGGGAAGTTTTGTTTGCTGGGGATACGGTCGCTTTTTGAAAAAAGCTCCGCAAAAACTTTTGCTGAATGGGTCTGCACAAACTTCACGTCATTTTGTGCCGCAAGCCTCGATGCGGAAAAGAGAGCGAGCTCTCTTTGTCCGCTTCGTGACTTGTGGCATACATGTTCTTCACGCTTTAGCGTGAAGAACCAAAATGACTCGAAAAACCT
>CAJGDZ010000218.1 GCA_904502055.1 uncultured Clostridia bacterium
ACCTTGCTGTAAACGATGCTGTAACCCTCCTTGACGTAGTGCTTATCGGGAATGGGATCGGTGGTCGAGGACTTGAGGATCACGGTCACCGTGCCCGTTGCACCGAGCGAAAGAAGCTCGTCGGCAAAGAGCTCGATAACGTTGCCCTTGGCGTTGGCATCGGCCAGACGCTTCTGCATAAGTCTTGCAAAGGCCTTATAATTGAAGCTCTCGGCAAGCGCATAGTCGGCAAGTCCGTAGACCTCCACCGTCTCGGTGTCGATCGAGCCGAGCGGGAGATAGATCTTCTTTCCTGCGACAAGATCCTTCACGTTGAAGCTGAGAACGCCCATCGTCGTCGCGTCCACGGTGGGAGCGATATCCAAACCAAAGCTCTTGTCGGGCTCTGCGGTCGAAATTTGGGTCGAAGCCACGGGCTCGGCCGTGCAGCTTTCGGTGGTTGTGAAGGTGGTCATCGTTGCCTCGGCGCATCCTGCGCCGTAAAGCGTCTTGGCGGCAGAGGTGACCTTGACCGAGTAGGTTGCGGTCGGCGCAAACACGCCGGTGCGGAAGGCGAAGGTACGGTTGGTACCGTCGGTTGCGTACCATGTGCCCGTAGCCGTCTCGCCCGAGGTCGTGTTGGTAACGACGATACCGTTCGCAAGACTCTCGACGTCCATCGCCTTATCAAACGTAAGAAGAATGCTTTCAAAGAGTGCCACGTTCATAGCGCCGTTTGCCGGCGTGGTGGCGGTCACTGCAGGAACGGTGCGGTTGACCCAAGCGGCATCGGTCTCGAGCTCGCCTGCGGCGAAGGAAACCGACGACGCGTTGACGGTCACAAGTGCGGGACGAAGATTTGTCCCCGACTCACGGGATGCCAGCATCAGGCGCGGCGTGCACTCCTCGGAGCGCATATCGTCGACCCAGGCGTTGACCACGTGATCGCTACGCAAAAATTCAATATACAAAAGACCTGCCTGGTTGGTCACCATGGCCTCGGTGACCGTAACGTAGAAGGAGACCTGTTGCCATACGCCTGCATCCAGATCGAAATCAAAGGACTTCGGCAGACAGTTCGAGGACCCGTATTTGCCCGCATTGGTACTGCGGAAATTGCAGGAAATGAAGCCGTCGATCTCGGGCTTGATCCGGAAAGAAAGGCGGAAGTTCTTGCCGATATCGTCGGCCGTCAGCGCGCGATCGCCCAGAACGTTGAAGAAACGGATACGCGCAAGGTTTCCGTAAACGTCAAGCGTCATCGAGCCGTCCACCTCTTCAAGGTGAAGCGATCGGGGATCCAGACCGCCGCTGATGAGGAGGTAATCCGAATAAATGCGGTTGTCGGTCTCTGCTGCACCACTGGTAACCTTTCCGTTCGTGTCGATCACAGTCACGGTTGCCCCCTTGGAATCGGTGCCCGTAACGGCAGTGCCGATGGTATAGGAATCAAAATTCTGCTCGAAAATGTACGGATCTTCGATCGCCGCGCTATCCGAAACGAGCGCCAGCGTTACGTGACCGCCAAGATCTGCGACCGCGGAGAGTGCCGAAAGGTCAAGCGAGAGCTGCTTTTCGTCAAGATCTGTGAAGCTTCCGAGAAGCGTCTTGCTCTCCCAAGCGGCAGAGGCAATCAGCCTGTTGTAAGTAAGGATTGTCTCGTCTACCTTGTAATCGGCAAGGGCGTAGACCTTGATGCTCGCCCCAGCGTCAGCCATGCCGCGCACCGAGAGGGCGATGTCGGTCGCCGTTGCCACACTTGCCGCAGGATAGGAGAGAAGCACAATGCTTCCGCCCTCTACGGGAAGCTCGGTCGCGCCGCCAAACACCGCGTCGGGAGCAAGCGACGAAACGTAGGTGTCAGCCACCGCAAAGAGCGCATAGCTGCCCTCGGTGGTAAAGGTTACCGTCTTTTCCTTGGCAAGCGGTGTGCCGTTCTTAGAAACAATATTCTTCGTGGCGGTGATCGTATAGGTCTTCCCCGCTTCAAGGCCGTCGGTGACAAAGGTATACATTGCGCCGTTCTGCGAGGGCATCCATTCGCCGTCAATGCGCTTGCCGTTCGCATCCTTTACGGTCATACCGTAGTTCACACTGTCGGAGTCAACCGCCTCCACGAAACGCACCTGAATCTTCTGTGTGCGCTCATAGGAGTCCATCGGCTGACCGTACGGCGTGTAGGGGCCCAATGCCCACTCGCCCGAGACCGGAATATCGGTCGAGCCGTCGGTGGGGGTGATCCAAAGCACCTCGGGCGCACGGTTTTCATCGGGCTTCAAATACACGTCAAAAAAGCTGAGCATTGCTAAGAATCGCTCGTAGCCGTATTCATCGTCATATCCCACGGGATAGGTATGCCCCTGATCCAGCATCGGGATCACGAGATAGGGGCTGTCATTGGTCAACTCAAAGGCACTTTCCAGCGGCTCCAGATTCATATAACAACCAAACTCGTCGCGAAGCCCCTCTGTAGTCATCATCGGCACCTTTTCGTAGTAACCCTGCGCACCGTTGCCGAAGAGCGTGGTCGTGCCGCCGCCTGCCGCAACGTAGGTGCAAGCCACATCACTGCTGATCTCGGTG
>CAJGDZ010000219.1 GCA_904502055.1 uncultured Clostridia bacterium
GGTTCTCTCCAACCTTCTCCCCGCCGAGACCTCCGAGATCTGCAAGGCTTATCTGCGCGGCGACACCAAGAAGTCTCTGGAGCTTCAGAAGAAGTACCTGAACCTCATCAACCTTCTGTTCTGCGAGGTCAACCCCATTCCCGTAAAGGCCGCTATGAGTGCTATGGGCTTCTGCGAGGACTACCTCCGTCTGCCCCTTACCCCCATGGAGGACGCTCACCGCGAAAAGCTGCTTGCGGAAATGAAGCGCCTTGGTATCATCGAATAATTCTCCCGAAAGGAACACCGATATGAAAATCATTCTTTGCGGCGCAGGCGGCCGAATGGGAAAGGTCTGCTCGGATATCATCGCGAGCGGCTTTTGCGGCGCCACGCTTGCCGCGGCAGTCGATCTGCAAAAGCCGGAGCTTGACTGCCCTGCCTACACCTCGCTCTCCGAGGTCACCGAGGACGCCGATATTCTCATCGACTTCTCGCACCACAGCGCCACCGACTCCATTCTGAGCTTCGCGAAGGCGCGCCACCTCCCCGTTGTCATTGCCACAACCGGCCAGACCGACGAGGAAAAGGATAACATCCGCGCCGCCTCGGCAGACATCCCCGTCTTTTTCTCGGGCAATATGTCCATCGGCATTGCCCTTCTCATTTCGCTTGCTAAAAAGGCGGCCTCGGTATTCCCCGACGCCGACGTGGAGATCGTGGAGACCCATCACAACCGCAAGCTGGACGTGCCCAGCGGCACCGCGCTTATGATTGCCGAGGGCATTCGCGAGGCACGCGGTGAGGGCGAATTCGTCATTGGCCGCCACACGCACGGCAAGCGTACCGAGGGCGAGATCGGTATTCATTCGCTTCGCCTTGGAAACGTGGTCGGCGTGCACGAGATCCGCATCAACACCGGCACGCAGACACTGACGCTTAAGCACGAGGCGCACGACCGCGCACTCTTTGCCGAGGGCGCACTGACCGCCGCCGCCTTCCTGTGTGAGCAAAAGGCCGGTCTGTGGAACGTAAACGACCTCTTTGGCTGAAAGGAAGCACTATGATCTGCAACAATCTTTCGATCAACGAAAAGGGACATCTCGTCTTTGCGGGTATGGACACCATGGAGCTTGCCCAAAAATACGGCACGCCCCTTTATCTGCTGGATGAGGCCAAGATCCGCGAAAAATGTCGCATCTACAAGCGCGCTATGGCGCGCGAGTTCGGTGCCTCCGCCCTGCCGCTGTATGCGGGTAAGGCCCTTTGCATCAAGGACATCTACCGCATTATGCGCGAGGAGGAGATGGGCATTGACGTGGTGTCAAGCGGCGAGGTCTTTACCGCACACGCCGCCGGCTTCCCGATGGGGAACGCCTATTTCCACGGCAACAACAAGACCGACCGCGACGTGGCTTACGCCATGGAATGCGGCGTGGGCTACTTTGTCTGCGATAACGAGGAGGAGCTGTTTGCCATCGAGCGCGAGGCAAACGCGCGCGGTATCACACAAAAAATTCTGCTCCGCCTGACCCCCGGCATCGATCCGCATACCCATAAGGCCATCTCGACCGGTCGCGTGGACTCCAAGTTCGGCGCGGCGATCGAGACCGGACAGGCTATGGCGCTGACGCGCGTTGCGCTCTCGCAAGCACATATCGATCTTCGCGGCTTCCACTGCCACATCGGCTCGCAGATCTTTGAGACCGAGCCTTTCACCGATGCCGCGGACATTATGCTCCGCTTTGTCGCAAGCGCGAAGGCCGAACTTGGCTACACCGCAAGAGAGCTCAACCTCGGCGGCGGTATGGGCGTGCGTTATCTGGAGGAGCACCCCACCATTGACTATGCCGAAAATATCGCGATCATCGCCCAAAAAATGAGAGAGGCCTGCGCCTCGCTTGGTATCGATATGCCCGCCATCCGTATGGAGCCGGGACGAAGCATCGTGGCCGATGCGGGGCTTACGCTCTACACCGTGGGTACGCTCAAGACCATCCCCGGCTTCCGCCATTACGTCTCGATCGACGGCGGCATGCCCGACAACCCGCGCTACGCGCTTTACCAGTCGCCCTACAGTGTGGTGGCGGCAAGCCGTATGAACGATAAGCGCGACACCGTTTGTACCGTGGCCGGACGCTGCTGTGAGAGCGGCGACCTCATCCAGGAGGGCGTTCCGCTTCCAAAGCCCTGCCGCGGCGATATTCTGGCGGTGCTTACCACGGGTGCCTACAACTACGCGATGGCATCCAACTACAACCGCCTCCCCCGCCCCGCTATGCTGATGCTGGCAGACGGAAGGGAGCGGCTCATCCTGCGCCGCGAGACCTTTGAGGACCTCATCCGCAACGAGCTGTAAAACACAAACGAGCCGTCATAGACGGCTCGTTTTTTGTTCAAATTTTGATTTGTCGGTGTGTTTGTTTTAGCAAACAAGATTGATTTTTTCAATCCCATAACGTTCTTTAACCTCATCCACCGCTACACGCGGTCCCCCTTCCCCAAAGGGGAAGGCTTCCGATCGTGCTTGCGCAAAAAAAGGGCTACAAAGA
>CAJGDZ010000220.1 GCA_904502055.1 uncultured Clostridia bacterium
GGAATTTTTCACGGTGACGGACGAATCGGCAGCCATCGGACGAATAAAAGCGCCCTGCTGACCCGTATAGGTTACGCCGTCGAAGGTAAGCACACCGTCCTTGTCCGCGGTAACCGTTACGCCACCGTCAACAACCACGTTATCAAACACAGCATGGCATCCGCCTGCGCTCAGAGTGATCATCGGCGCAGTAGCACCGTGGCTGGTGGAATAGATGGTGTGACCGTTACCGTTGACGGTAAAGAGCATTGCCTTTGTGGAGTAGACGTTGTTATTTTTCAAGATAACATCACCAAGAAGCTCGATCACATTATCGTCCGCACTGTCTGCTCCGGTAGCCTCCGCATTCGCCAGCGCGATAACCGATGCAATGTTTGCGTCTATGGAATAGGTCCATTCGGTATCCCCGTTAAACTTGTAGCGAATACCTTTGCACTGCTGGATGGATGCTACCGGATAATCGCCGGCCGCATTTGCCGTGGTGGAAGGAATAGCATAACGGGTCGCCTGGCTGGTGGTACCCGTGACACATACTACCTTACCAACTCTGGGGTCAAGGTCACCCAAGCCCTTGGAGCCCTCAAAGAGGATGCTTGCGGGAAGCGTGATGTTGGTAAGGTTGGTCTTTGGAAGGAAATCCATTTCGACAAGACCGACTTTACCCGTAAAGTCCTCACGAACGTGGAGACGGTTGTCGGCATTATGGTTACCGACTATATCCTGAGTACGCATCACGTTGAGGTTTGCCTGCATACCATTCTTATCATAGTTATCATAAACGTACGTACTGCCCGATACGTAAATCTGAGCGTTATACGTATTCGCGATGGGAGCGTTGTTGGCGGTGACAGGTAAGCCGTTTCTCGTTCTCAGCACTGCCGCATTATTACCGGCTACAGCTCCGAGCGCGTGGTTGTCCGTGATGACCGTGTTCTCAAGGAAGAGACCGCGGTTCGGATTGTCAATACCAATGTGCGTATAATAGAATACCGATGCCTGATTGTAAGAATAGAAATTCTCAATGCGGCAATTCCGGAAGGTAATCTTCTGGAAAGGATGCAAGCTAAAGGCTGCACCGCCCTGATTTGCCTTACCAAAGGTTGCCGGCGCATCAACGCCCTTTTGCCAGCCCTTTGCCTGACCGCTGAAATTCAGGTTATCAAAGGTGGTGGAATAGCCGTTGTTTTGAACTGTGCCTAAGTCGAACTCGATCAAATATGAGCCCTCGTGCATTGCCTCAGCGGCAAAATAAATGGTGTGGCCGTTACCCTTGTAGGTTCCAACACGTCCGGCTTTAAGCATGATCGGAGCTGCCAGCTCGACGTCCTTGTGGAGTTCAAGGGTCGCATTCGTGCCGTTGTCAAAGGTGTTGGCCTTGGCCAAAAGGTCAACGAAGTTACCACTTTCGGTGGTCTCTCCGTACGTCAGCGTTGCTTCGGGCGTGTCCTCAGCGGATGCCGCAAACAGCGAAGCGCCGATCGTAATCGCCGAAAGCAACATCAGAACCGTCAGAAGCAAAGCCAGAGATGACTTGTTCATGAACTTTTTCATGATGTGGGTCTCCTTTTTGTTTTTTTTTAATACATTCGACAAGATGTTCGCACAAAAAACACTTGTCAATTATACATAATACATTATATATGCTTTTTCACTTCTTGTCAAGTGTTTTTTTTGTTTTTGCCGTTTTTCTTTGCTCCGAGCCGAAATTAAAGTTTACATATACAAAAAGCGTCCCCGAAATGGGGACGCTTTTTGAAGTTGATTCTGGATCAATAGTTCTCTGCGTGTACCTCAAAGTAGCTCTTGGGGTGTGCGCAGGTCGGGCAAAGCTCGGGAGCCTTCTTGCCGACAATAATGTGTCCGCAGTTGCGGCACTCCCATACCTTGATCTCGCTCTTCTCAAAGACAGCGGCGGTCTCCACGTTCTTCAGAAGTGCGCGATAGCGCTCCTCGTGGTGCTTCTCAATGGCGGCAACCAGGCGGAATTTTGCGGCAAGCTCCGGGAAGCCCTCTTCCTCGGCGGTCTTGGCAAAGCCGTCGTACATATCCGTCCACTCGTAATTCTCGCCCTCAGCCGCGGCAGCAAGGTTCTCGGCGGTATCTCCAATGCCCTCCAGCTCCTTGAACCAAAGCTTTGCGTGCTCCTTCTCGTTCTCGGCGGTCTTCAAAAAGAGTGCGGCGATCTGCTCATAGCCCTCTTTCTTAGCCTTGGAAGCGAAGTATGTATACTTGTTTCTTGCCTGCGACTCGCCGGCAAATGCCGCTTCCAGATTCTTTTCGGTTTGTGTGCCCTTGTACTTGTTCATTGAAAATACCTCCTTAAAATATTTTTAATTTTAAAAAAATCAAAGCAGATAACAGCCCTCGGCGCGGAGCTTGCGCTCCTCCTCGGCGGGCCAAATGGATGCCTGCACCTCTCCGATGTGCATTTTTTTCAAGAAATACATACAAAGTCTCGATTGACCGATACCGCCGCCGATGGAATACGGCAGCTTGGCACCGAGGATCGCC
>CAJGDZ010000221.1 GCA_904502055.1 uncultured Clostridia bacterium
GAGACCTTCTCACGCGTGAGAAGGTCTCAAAATGACTCGGATAATGGATCACACATTGTTTTCGCGCTACCGTTCGGGCTCCGTATCAAGCGTAGCCGTTTTGCCTGTAGGGAAAAGTTTTCGCCCAGCCTTTTTCAAAAGGCTGGCCGCCGGAGGCACGTCCCCCCCTCACCGATAAATCAAAATTTGAAGCACAAATTATTTTTTAAACCGAAATCTTGTGCGCCAGCGGTAGACGTAGAGGGAGATAAAGCGCGTGAGCACAAAATCGTACAAAAGAAAGGTGATCTCAAAAAAAAGTGCCACGTAAACAAGCGGAAAATCAAAGTCAAGCGGAAGCGCGAGGGCGCGCATCAAAAGCCACCCGACAAAAAGCGAAAGCGTGCAGGTCGCCAGCTTGACCGCAAGCGCCAAAAGGCGCGGAAGCCTGCCCTCGGCCCATTTTTTGACCATCGGATAAAAGCCGGTAAACAAAAGATACACAAGTGCCCCGAACTTTTGCGGAAGCAAAAGAAACGCCAAAAGTCCCGTCACGCCGTAGACCAGCCACGGCCAGGCGCCCCCCAGCTCAATGGCTACATATACGACCAGAACGGGCGCCAGCGCCGCAAGGCTGAGGTCCAGCACCTCAACGATGGCTCCCAAATATAAGATCACCACGCCAAGCGCCGAAAGCATCGCACACAGCGCAAGACGTCTTGTTTTTTCTCCGCGCCGCATATTTAACACCCGTTTCCGCCGCAACAGAGATTGAGGCAAAGCACAGCCGTACAGCAATCGCAAAGATCACTGGTGGTGCTTGTGGTGCGGTAACCGCCCGCCATCCCGGCGGCGTGGCGGCGAAGATTGTCACGCTCCATACGGTATTCCATATTGTAAGGGTCGCCCGCGCAGGCCGCGTCAAAATAGCGAAGCGCATCGGCAAAGTAACGTCGGCGCGCCGCAATACAGCCCATAAGGAAATTCCACTCGGCACTCCGCTCACTCGGCTCGATGGAGGCAAGAATCTCCTCGGCCTCCTCCAGCTCGCCGCGGTTGATGAGATTGCGCACGGCGGCATAGTCCTCGCGGTGCGCGTCCGACGCGCCGTAGGTCTGCCCCTGCCTTTCGCCGTAGGAGCCGTACGGGTTGCTGTATGCGCTTCCGTACGCACCGCCCGTTCCCTGCTGCTTTGCGCTTCGCATGGATTGGATCTGATCGTACGCGGCGTTGATCTCCTTCATTTTTTCAGAGGCAAGATCGGCAAGATCGGTGCCCGCATATTTGTCCGGATGATATTTTCGGGCGAGCTCGCGGTAGGCTTTTTGACCTCATCATCGGTCGCCGTAGGCGAAACGCCCAGGATCTTGTAGGGGTCGTTCATTGGGTCTTCTCCTTTTTCGTCAAGCTTTTATAAACACTCGGCATGCCGAACTGCAAGATGTTTTCGGCAAGTGCCTTCATATCGGCGTCGGGAAACTCCACAAGGTCGAGCGCCGCCCCCGCCTCAAAGCGGCAGGCGTCCAGCGCCAGCCTGACGGACTCCGTCTCGGGCGGCTCGCCACCGTACACAAGCGCAATGGGGTTGTAGCGACCAAGGCGAACGTCATCCGCAAGGTCGTCCAGCGCGTCAATAAGATAGATCCACTTGCCGACCGCTCTTCCGACCGTCCGCGCGATACGCGCCTTCTCGCCCCCAAGCCCAAAGGCCAGCACGCTTGCCATCACCTCGCCAAACAAAACGGCCGGGCGATCCAACGAGGGCACAGGCTCGCGCTCAAATGCCCACAGCGCTTCCAGGCCGCCTCTTATCTCCTGCTCAAGCGCCTCATAGCCCCCGGCCGCGCGGCGGCTCATTCGGGTGAGACTTGGCGCAAGCAACCGCGCGCGAAGCCGTCGGCTTCCCTTCTCGTCACAAAGGTCGTCGCGATTTTTGTACGCAGTCAGGATCAGCGAGGCGCGCGCCGCCATCTCGGCCGCCGCGGTGGGAAGCGCCTCGGTGTGCCGCCTCAGCGGGTGCGCAAGGCATCTGCGCCTTGCAAAGCGCGGCGTCTCGCCCTCAAGCGCCATACGGACAAGCGCCAGAAAGGCCGCGTCATACGAAAGCGTCAGCCGCGCACACGCACCGCCGCATTTCCCAAGGGCGCGACAAACGCCGCAGTACACGCCGCGGTAATATTCATATTCCCGAAATTTACATTCGGGCTTGTAGATCTTCACATACCCAAACATAACACTTCTCCACTCTTGCTTCAAATTTTGATTTATCGGTGAGGTTTAGTCTGCTGGGGATACGGTCGCTTTTGAAAAAGCTCCGCAAAACTTTTCCCTACAGGCAAAACGGCTACGCTTGATACGGAGCCCGAACGGTAACGCGAAAACAATGTGTAATCCATTATCCGAGTCATTTTGAGACCTTCTCACGCGTGAGAAGGTCTCGGGCGCGCGAGGTCTGCAAGCCGAAAAGAGAGCGAGCTCTCTTTGTCGGATTGCCGACCTTGCGCTGACGGGAAGCC
>CAJGDZ010000222.1 GCA_904502055.1 uncultured Clostridia bacterium
AAATGTATGGAAAATCGCTTTTCCATCGTGTATAATGAAGATAGGTTCGGGATATGGACCCATTGTATCACATTTTTCATCAAAAATCAAGTCGGAGGAAAAAAATTATGAAGCAAGTCAAGGTTGCCCTCATCGGCTACGGCGGCATCGCCAAATCACACAAAAAAGGCTATGACATTCTGGCCGAGCAGAACGCACCGGTAAAGCTGGTTGCCATCTGCGACATCAACCCCGCGGCCTTCACGTCGGTCACCGCCATCAATCTCGGTGACGCGGGCGATTCGGCCGTTGCCAACATTGCAACTTACACCGACATCGACAAGATGCTTGCCGAGGTCGAATTCGATATGGCGGACATCTGCCTGCCCACTTACCTGCACAAGGACTACGCCATCCGTATGCTGAAGGCCGGCAAGCACGTTCTCTCGGAAAAGCCGATGGCGCTGTGCTCGGCAGACTGCGAGGAGATGGTAAAGGTGGCCAAGGAGGAAAACAAGCGACTGATGATCGGTCAGTGCCTGCGCTTTGAGCCCTCTTACGTTTACCTTAAAAAGTGCATTGACGAGGGCACGTTTGGAAAGCTGAAGACGCTTTCGATGGAGCGCCTGAGCGGCGCACCCATCTGGGGCTTTGAAAACTGGTTCGGTGACGCGGGCAAGAGCGGCGGCGCCATCCTTGACCTTCACATTCACGACATCGATATGGCACGCTTCCTTCTGGGCGAGCCCGAGGCGGTCAGCACCGTGACCGCAGACGGCTGGACGCCCTGGTCCTACTGCGACACCCGTCTGTACTACCCCGGCGTGGCCGTTCGCGCGACCGGCTCCTGGAACGAGACGCGCTCCACCCCCTTCTCGATGGGCTTCCGCGCGCGCTTTGAAAAGGCCGCCGTCATTATGACCATGGAAGGCGTTAAGGTATGCCCCGACGAAATGGGTGTCAAGCCCTACGCGCCCGAGCTTCCCGGTGTGGCCGAGCAGCGCGGCAACCGTATGGCTGAGGAGATCCGTTACATCGCGTCCCTCATTCTTGACCCCGAAATGAAAAACGAATTCAATCCGCCCGAAAGTGCTGCCAAGACCGTGGCTCTCGTTGAGAAGCTGCGCGAGAGTGCGGCTAGGGACGGCGAGATCGTTAAGCTTTAAAATTACTCAATACGAAAGGAAGAATCATTATGAAACAGTATCCTATCGGCGTTTTGCTCGGCTTCAACACAAAGACCGACATCGATGCGGAATTCAAAAAGGTAAAAGACCTTGACCTTCAATCCTGCCAGCTTTGCATCTGGGACGACGCTCTCTTCCAAAACCCCGAATATGCCAAAAAGATCCGCGCGGCGGCCGATGAGGCAGGCGTTGTGATCTCCTCTCTTTGGGCAGGCTGGTCGGGTCCGATGGAGTGGAACTTCACCGGTGGCCCCTCGACTCTGGGTCTTGTTCCCGAGGCCTATCGCTTCCAGAGACTTCAAGAGCTGGACCACGCCTCGGTTTTCGCCACCTGGCTGGGTGTAGATAAGGTCATCACGCACGTTGGCTTTATCCCCGAAAATCCCGACCATCCCGATTTCACGGGTGTCGTTACCGCGCTTCGTTGGCTGTGCAGAAGAATGAAGGGAAGAAATCAGTTCTTCCTGTTTGAGACCGGTCAGGAGACCCCCATCACCATGCTCCGCACCATCCAGGCCATCGGCACGGACAACCTCGGCATCAACTTCGATACCGCTAACCTCATTCTGTACGGCAAGGCTAACTCGCTTGACGCGCTGGACATTTACGGCAAGTACGTAATGAACACACACATCAAGGACGGCAACTACCCCACCGACGGTATGAGCCTCGGTAAGGAAGCGCCGGCCGGCGAGGGTCGCGCCAACATTCCCGGCATCGTAAGAAAGCTGCACGAGCTTGGCTACGAGGGTCACTTCACCATCGAGCGTGAGATCAAGGGCGACCAGCAGATCGCCGATATCCAGAACGCACGCGACCTGCTCCGCGGCGTATTTGAAACACTGGAAGCCTAAAAAATATTTAAAATCCTCTTGAAATGCACGTGACGTTCTGCTATAATAGAAGCAGAACAAGCGAGAAGGAGTGCCGTATGAAAGACAAGAAGCCGTATATTCCTGCCTTGGCGACCTTCGTCGCCGTCAATCGGGATGACGTCATCCGTACAAGCGCGTTTGACGGACCGGGCGATCCCTTGTTCCCCAAAATCGGCCGCGTGTATTACGAGGACAGCGATCTGGAAAATCTGTAACCCCAAGCGGAGCCGCTATGCGGCTCCGCTTTTTTTGTTATTCAAATTTTGATTTGTCGGTGTGTTTATTTTGGCTATGCTTGCACGAGCGTTATCGGATGAAAGGCTCCCTCCGGGAGGGAGCTGGCGCCGAGTAGGCGACTGAGGGAGCCCGCGCAGCAGTAGAGTCTGCAAGCACAATGAAGTCGCGCAGGCTCCTTCCACCGCCACAGGCGGTCCCCCTCCCTCTC
>CAJGDZ010000223.1 GCA_904502055.1 uncultured Clostridia bacterium
AGCTGACAGAAGATCTGTCAGCTTTTTTTGATTTCGTCAACTTTTTGTAGAAAGGCATCGGTAAAGGCCTGCTTATCGCATTTCACACCGACCTCAAGGAGGGTTTTCTGAAATCCGAACAAGACCTCCATACCCTGCACGGCCTCCCGATTTACGTAATAGGTATCCCGTATATCCAGCGGCACCAGCTCCTCGCCCGATGCCAGCAGCTCGGTGACCTCCCGTGCCTCCCTCTCTGTGCAGCCAAGAATTCCCTGCAAATGTCTCGGTGTTATCGTCTTATGCCTCTTCAGCTTACGGCAAAAGGAGCCGACCGCGTCGATGCTCGACGGATGCTCGCGCTCGTAATCGGCAATGGCGTCTACCTTCTTGGATTCACGAAGTGAGCCGTAGACCTCCTCGTGCATCATAGCAAGCAGATCCATGATCGCACCAAGGCGCTCGTCCTTTTCGGCGGACGGCGCGAAAAACGCATTGACGTCACAGCCCAGGCACTCGGCAAGCGCCGGCAGATACTCGATCGAGGGGAGGGCGTCCCCCTTTTCCCACTTGGACACCGATTGCGGCGTGATGGTCAGAAACTCGGCCACCTGCTTTTGCGAAAGTCCTGCCGAAAGGCGCAGGTTTTTAAGATTTGTATGAAACATTTTCTCACCTCCGCCTTCATTATAGCATCGGAAAAGCTGCCCGTCAATGACCGGTCAAACGAGCCAAAAATCAACCGCAGGTTGATTTTAGATCAGCTTACGTCCCATCAGGACGCCCATAACCGACGCCATCATAAGGCCTCTCGTCCAGCCGCTGGAGTCGCCCAGACAGTGCAGCCCCTTTACGTTGGTGTTGAAGTCGGTGTCCATCTTGACGCGGTTGCTGTAGAACTTAAGCTCGGGCGAGTAAAGCAGCGTCTCGGTCGAAGCGAAGCCGGGCACCACCTCGTCCACCGCCTGAATAAAGCCGATGATGTTGGTCATGGCGCGGTAAGGCATAGCCGCCGTGATGTCACCCGCCACCGCATCGGGCAGCGTGGGGCGCACGTTGGACTGCTCCAGCTCCTTTTGCCAGGTGCGCTTACCGTCCAGAATGTCGCCAAAGCGCTGTACCATAATGTGGCCCGCGCCCAGCATATTGGTCAGCTCTCCCACCTTTTGCGCGTAGGAGATGGGCTGATTGAAGGGCTCGGAGAAGTTGTGCGAGCAAAGAATGGCCACGTTGGTGTTGTTGGACTTGAGCTCCTTATAGGAATGACCGTTGACCACGGCCAGATCGTTGTCGTAATTCTCCTGGCTGACAAAGCCGCCGGGGTTCTGGCAGAAGGTGCGCACCTTGTTTTTAAAGGGCTTCGGGTAGCCCACCAGCTTGGACTCGTAAAGCACGCGGTTGACCGTCTCCATCACCTCATTGCGCACCTCTACACGCACACCGATGTCCACCGTGCCCGGCTGATGGGCAATGCTGTGCTCGGCGCAAATGCGCTCCAGCCAGTCTGCGCCTCGTCTGCCGGTAGCAATGACCGTGTGCTCCGCGAGAACCGTCCGTTCCTCCTTGCCGTTGGAAATGACCACGCCGCGGCACTCCGCACCGCTGAGCAAAAGATTGGTGCACTCATAGCCGAAAAGGATCTCCACGCCGTTTTTCTGCAGGTGCTTCTCAATGGCAAGATACAGGCTCTGTGCCTTCTCGGTGCCAAGGTGCCGAATCGGGCAGTCCACAAGCTTCAGTCCCGCGCGAATGGCGCGCTTGCGGATCTCCTTGACCTCCTCGGTGTTCTCCAGACCCTCGATGTGCTCGTCGGCACCAAACTCGAGGTAGATCTTGTCGGTGTAGTCAATGGTCTCCTGCACCAGCGCGTCGCCCACAAGGCGCGGCAGGTCGCCGCCCACCTCGCTCGAGAGCGAAAGCTTGCCGTCCGAAAACGCGCCCGCGCCCGAAAAGCCCGTGGTGATATGGCAGTATGGCTTGCAGTTGACACACTTGTGCGTCTTGTGCTTGGGACAGCTTCGCTTTTCCACCGACTGCCCCTTCTCTACGATGATAATATTCTTACGGCTGCCGCCGCGAAGCATCTCCAGCGCGGTAAAAATACCCGCCGGTCCTGCGCCTACGATAACAACATCGCTCTTCATTTCCATTTTTCTATTCATCCTTTCGATTGTAATTTATAAATTGAAGTTTTGCGGTGAGATATTGTCTGCTGGGGATACGGTCGCTTTTTGAAAAAAGCTCCGCAAAAACTTTTACTGCAATGGTCTCCACAAACTTCACGTCATTTTGTGCCGCAAGCCTCGATGCGGAAAAGAGAGCGAGCTCTCTTTGTCCGCTTCGTGACTTGTGGCATACATGTTCTTCACGCTTTAGCGTGAAGAACCAAAATGACTCGAAAAACCTTTCTCAATATTGCTTTCGCAAACTTTACCGTGCTAAAAAAATTCCTTCTTCCCAAAAAGTTTTGAGGGGGTGTGGGGGTACTTTTTCAAAAGTA
>CAJGDZ010000224.1 GCA_904502055.1 uncultured Clostridia bacterium
AGAACATTTATGCCACAAGTCACGAGGCGGATAAAGAGAGCTCGCTCTCTTTTCCGCATCGAGGCTTGCGGCACAAAATGACGTGAAGTTTGTGCAGACCATTGCAGTAAAAGTTTTTGCGGAGCTTTTTTCAAAAAGCGACCGTATCCCCAGCAGACAATATCTCACCGCAAAACTTCAATTTATATTATTGAAAGAAAAATGGCAATCCCGCTTGACAAAGTGAGAAAAAAGTTGTAAAATAAAAGGGACGATGAGTCACGGTAGGACAAGCGCACCGCGCGGCGTGCACAGAGAGGGGCTTATTTGGTGAAAGAGCCCACACGGCAGACGGAGAGCGTACCACCTGGCGGCAAGTAAATACAATGAAGTAAAAGCTCGGGTGGAACCGTGCGGATTTTGTGATCCACACCCCGACAAGAGAAGTCTTGTCGAGGTGTTATTTTTATAAGAAATTTCAGCAGATAAAAGGAGAAAGAACATGAAGGTTATTTACGCGAACGGCACGGTTGCCGAGTGCGCGCCCGAGGAGGAGCTGCACATTTTGCGCCATAGCGCGGCGCACATCATGGCTCAGGCCATCAAGAGAATTTATCCCGAGGCAAGGTTTGCCTACGGCCCAGCCAACGAGAAGGGCTTTTACTATGACGTGGATCTGGGCGACGTAAAGCTTACGGACGAGGATCTGGCCAAGATCGAGGCGGAGATGAAGAAGATCTGCAAGGAAAATCTTCCCATCCGCCCCTCCATTCTTCCCAGAGATGAGGCGGTTGCCTTTATGAAGGAGCGCGGCGAGATCTATAAGGTCGAGCACATTGCCGACCTTGCCGAGGACGCCGAGATCAGCTTCTTTACGCAGGGTGACTACGTGGATATGTGTACCGGTCCGCACCTTTGCTACACAAAGGCGCTTAAGGCGTTCAAGGTGCTTGGTCAGTCGGGTGCTTACTGGAAGAACGATAAGAACAACAAGATGCTCACCCGTATCAAGGGCGTTGCCTTCCGCACTCAGGAGGAGCTTGATAACCATATGAAGCTTCTTGAGGAGGCAGAGAAGCGCGACCACCGCCGCATCGGTAAGGAAATGGGTCTGTTTATGCTTTGCGACGAAGCTCCCGGCTTCCCCTTCTTCCTTCCCAAGGGTATGACGCTCAAGAACACGCTGATCGACTATTGGCGCGAGATCCACACGCGCGAGAATTACGTGGAGGTTTCCACGCCCCTCATTATGAACCGTCACCTGTGGGAGACCAGCGGACACTGGGATCACTACAAGGACAATATGTACTCCACCACCATCGACGAGGAGACCTATTGCGTCAAGCCCATGAACTGTCCGGGCGGCGTTATGGTCTACCGCAGTCAGCCTCACAGCTACCGCGAGCTTCCGATGCGCGTGGGCGAGCTGGGTCTGGTACACCGTCACGAGCTTAAGGGCGCGCTTCACGGCCTCTTCCGCGTACGTTGCTTCACGCAGGACGATGCGCACATCTTTATGCGCCGCGAGCAGATCACCGAGGAGATCGTAAGCGTGGTGCACCTCATTAACGAGGTCTACAACAAGTTTGGCTTTAAGTATACCGTGGAGCTTTCGACCCGTCCCGAGAACAGCATGGGTAGCGACGAGGACTGGGAGGCAGCGACAAACGGTCTTAAGGGCGCACTGGAAAAGCTGGGTCTGCCTTACGTGATCAACGAGGGCGACGGTGCGTTCTACGGCCCCAAGATCGACTTCCACCTGGAGGACTCGCTGGGAAGAACCTGGCAGTGCGGTACCATTCAGCTTGACTTCCAGATGCCCATCAACTTTGAGCTGGAGTACACCGACGACAAGGGCGAGAAGCAGAGACCCATTATGATCCACCGCGTATGCTTTGGCTCGATCGAGCGCTTCATCGGTGTCATCACCGAGCACTTTGCCGGTAAGTTCCCGGTATGGCTTGCTCCCACGCAGGCTAAGGTGCTTCTCGTTTCCGAGAAGTGCGCCGAGTACGGAAGGAAGGTCTACGAGGCACTTCGCGAGGCCAAGATCCGCGTGGAGCTTGACGACAGAAACGAAAAGATCGGCTATATGATCCGTGAGGCTCAGGTGGTTGACCGCGTGCCTTATATGCTTGTTATCGGTCAGAAGGAAGCCGAGGACGGAACGGTTTCGGTTCGTCTGCGCGACGGCGGCGAGACGCTCGTGATGTCGCTTGACGAATTCATCGCCAAGATCAAGAAGGAAACCGAAGAGCGTCTGTAATCTTAAACGCAATAAAGCCCCCGCGTAAGCGGGGACTTTTTCAATTTCAAACTTTGATTTGTCGGGGAGGGGGGAACGTGCCTCCGGCGGCCAGCCTTTTGAAAAAGGCTGGGCGAAAACTTTTGCAGCATGGGTCTCTGCCAACTACACGTCATTTTAGACGGGAAGCCGCCGCGGCGGCTTTCCGTCAGCGCAAGGTCGGCAATCCGACAA
>CAJGDZ010000225.1 GCA_904502055.1 uncultured Clostridia bacterium
AGTATAACAAAGAAAAGCTGAAGGACGGTGTTACCTTCTATAAAGCGGGACACCACGGAAGTTCTACTTCATCCAGCGAGGCGTTTATCGATACTATAAAACCGCAGTATGTGGTTATCCCTGCGGTTGCTGGTACGACAGAGTACACCTCGGATGCAAAAAAAGCCTTCCCTAGCGACACGGTGATGAAAAACCTTCGGAAATATACCGATAATATATACATCACCGAAATGGCAATTAACAAAGAAATCGACGGAAAGGTTAAAACCGTTGAGGCTCGCCCATGTGACGGAAATATAACGGTAATCTCGGATGGATACGGCATTCAGGTCACCACAGATCAGACCCTGCATACCTTTGTCTTTGATATCGATGCCGGTACAGAGGGCGTGGGTCATTGCGTTCTCGTGAAAAACGGAAATACCGAAATTTTGATCGACTGCGGCGTTTACGCCACCACGGTGGGACAAACGAACGCAAGAACATTGATCGACGATGTCGAGAAATATTGCTATGATGGTAAGATAGAATATCTTATAGTCACACATGCCCAACCAGAAAGCCTGTCAAACATTATCGGTGAGTACCAAAAGAATCAAGCTGTCACGCCCGGGATCTTCGGCACCTTTGAAATAGGAACTATCATTGATTTTGGCGACAATACGAATTTGAATCCTGCCCCCGCCGGAGGATGGCTTTACAACTACATTAATGAAAGAAACGCGCTTGTTTCTTCCACTGACTGCGAATACTATCCTGCATCAAAAAAGTCGCAGATACAGATAAACGACAACTTCGGTATAAAGATGTACAACACGGGCGGAAGCATATACCAGAGTGAGGATGATTACTCGCTTGTGGTAATGATCACCTTCTTTGGTGAGAAGCTTTTGTTCATGGGCGATCTTACCAACAGCGAGGAAGCGGAGAGCAAGCTTGCCAGTGAATGCAAAAACGAGATAAGCAATGTCACCTTTTTCCTTGCGGGCGGAAACGGTCAGGACGAGTCAAATTCCGGCACACTACTTAAAACCGTTTCGCCGGAGTATTCGATAGTGACTCCAAATGTAGATGGGCTTGTCGGATGCACCAATCCTCTGTCGCGTGAGACATGTGAGCGTCTTGCCATGTATACTGACGGCGGCAAGCAAAATGTAATCTTTATCAGCGATGTTGACGATGGCGAACAACCGCGTGATGAAAGCGTGTTGTTTAGCATTGAAACAAAGAATGGCAAAGTTATCGATAAGGATATTATTTATGTTGAAATAGACGAAGATGTCGTGACCCTTGCAACATCCTCGTGGTACAATTAAGGAGAAATATAATGAAAAAACTTGCACTGCTTGTTTGTTTAATCTTTATAGTTATGTCTTTTGTTGCTTGTGGAAAGAAATCTGATGACAGCGGCTCTAATAACGACATCAATAATGGTGTCAACGATGGCATAAACGATGACAACAATAGCACCAATGATAATAAGGATACCGTAGAGGACATAGTTATCGAGGTGTCCAGCACCAGCGTAAAAGTCGGTGACAAGATTACCGTTACGGTTAAATTCAATTCTGTAAAGCAGGTAAAGACAATCGGCCTTCGTCCCGTTTTCGACGCTACCGTATTTGAACTTGTCGAGGGACGAATGAACATCACCGGCGCAATACAGAACTTCGGTGATGGCATCGGCGTCGTGGCATTTGACGAGTGCATTGACCTTGAGGGCAAGACCATAATGCAGTTTGTTCTTAGGGCAAAGACTGCGGCAACGGCAGAGGCCGTCGGATGCGATGTTTCGGTAAAGGGCGATGGCGATAAGGTGATCGTCATTTCGCAGCCTGTTGATGTTACTGTCAGCATAAAGGCAGAATAAAAAACATGCCGATTTAAACCGCCCGCAACCACGGGCGTCGAGGCAAATTACCGTGCTGAACGTTTTTTAACGTGGAAGGTTGATATGGATTTCCTATTGAAAATACAAGTGCCGTGGGGCTTTGGGATTATGCACTTTCCTTAGAAGAAACGGGCGAGTATGAAAAGGCGGCAGAGATTATGAAGCGTGCCGCAGAGATGGGCGAAATTTTGGCTAAGGACAGCCTGGCACAATATTACGAAAAGGGAATAGGTGTCGAGCAGGATTATGTAAAGGCGGCGGCGCTTTATGAAGAGGTGGCACTCAGCGACGAGCCCGGTGTGTTTGGAGGCTCACCAAAGGCCCCGCACTGTGCGGCGGCGTATGCACTTGGATGACTTCACGAGGAGGGGCTTTTGCCCGAAGCCTCCACCCAAGAGGCGGCAAGGTGGTACATTTATTCATCCGATCTTGGCGAGGCGAATGCATGCTTTAAGGTTGCGGAATTCTACATTAACGGCATTGTGGTGGAGTAAAGCTACACGCATGCGGTCCAATACCTTCTTTGTGGATATCACGCCAATATATCTTTTGATAGA
>CAJGDZ010000226.1 GCA_904502055.1 uncultured Clostridia bacterium
CTTTTTTACTTACACTTTCTTGCATTCTTTTAAAAAGGAGAAATTTTATGCCATATATTCGCGTTCCGCTCAACAACATTCTGAACGTAGACCGAATCATTACACTCTACCGCTTCCGCTTTGCGCCGGACTACTCGACGGTGGGCGAGGCTCACGATTTTTGGGAGATGGTATACGTGGACGAGGGCGAGGTCGGGCTTATGGGCGGCGACGTCATGCATCGCGTGGTGGCGGGGGAGCTGGTTCTTCACAAGCCCAATGAGTTTCATCGCGTTGTCTGCGATGGCGAGCACGAGGCCAAGGTGTTCATCGTCACCTTTGAGTGCCACTCCAACGCCATGCGGTTTTTCTATGATAAGGTGCTGGCGCTTCCCACCGATCTTCGTGAGCTGATGCGCCTTTTGATGGAGGAGTGTGACGAGAGCTTTCATATGTCAAGCTACCCCTTAAAGCCCAAGGAGCACCGCCCGGTGGGCGGCCTACAGCTGATCCAGAATTATCTGGAATGCATTTTCATTCGCCTGATGCGCGGCGGCGCGCAAAGCGAGGCGGGGAAGGGGCACTTTTACCACTCGCGCGAAAAGTTGGAACGCCGCCTGGCGCGCGATATGACCGCCTATCTGGAGGCACACGTGTGTGCGCGGCTTTCCTTGGAGGCGCTCAGCGAGGAGTTTCACTTCGGCGTCAGCACGCTGTGCAATATTTATAAGCGCGTCACGGGCGAGACCATTATGCACAGCTTTTTGCTTCTGAAGATCGAGGAGGCCAAGCGCCTTTTGCGCGAGGATCGGGAGTCGGTTGCCGACATCTCCGCGCGCCTGGGCTTTGAGACGCCGCAATATTTCTCGCGCCTCTTCCGCCGCTATGTCGGTCTTCCGCCCAAAAGCTTCCGCGAAGCGTGCAAAAAGTCCTGATGCAATCGTAAATTTTTTGTGGTTTCGTTGACAAAAGAAGGAAAAAGGTGTATCATAAAGACAGTACATAAAAGGAGATTTTATTATGAATTGGTTTTTCTTAGCAGTTGCTACGATGCTGGTGCTCTTTTTGGTTCTCGGTATGAGAAGGGGCGGCTGGAGAGTTAACAAAAAGCAGATATTCTCGCTTGTCGGCGCACTTTGGATCCTTTGCGGCATGGTAACCACCGTGCCCACCGGACATACCGGCATTCTTACCACCTTCGGGCGCGTGGAGGACACCACGCTTGAGGCCGGACTTCACATCAAGTCCCCCTTCCAGGAGGTCATTTCGATGGACAACCGCACGCAGAAGCAGACGCTGGATCTGCTTTGCTTCTCGAGCGACATTCAGGAGGTCTCCATCAGCTATTCGGTCAACTACCAGATCCGAAAGGCCAACGCGCAGACCATTTACAAGACCATCGGCAAGGACTATTACCACGTGGTCATGGAGCCGCGCATTCAGGATGCGGTCAAGAGCGTGATGGCAAAATACACGGCGGAGAGCCTCATTGAGGAGCGTGACACGCTTTCGGTCAAGATCACCGAGATCCTTGAGCGCGAGCTCAGCGTTTACAACATCGACGTTATCAACACCGCCATTGAAAATATGGATTTCTCGGACGCCTTTACGCAGGCGGTAGAGGAGAAGCAGGTCGCTCAGCAGCAGCTTCTCAAGGCGCAGACCGAGCAGGCCCAGCTGACCATGGAGCAGGAGGCGGAGGCCGAGCGTAAGGAGATCGCGGCAACTGCCGAGGCAGAGATCGCGGTCATTCAGGCCGAGGCCGAGAAGCAGGTGCTGAAGATCCAGGCCGATGCCGCCGAGTACGCGGGTCAGAAGGACGCCGCCGTCAACGATGCGCTGGCAAAGTCCTTGACCGACATTCTTTTGGAATACTATGAGATCAAGCAGTGGGACGGCAAGCTTCCCGAGTACTACGTGGCAGGCGTTGACAACGTCAGCCCGATTTTGGGAGCCAAGCAATGATGCGGCAGGAACGGGGAAAATTTATCGTCCTTGAGGGCATTGACGGATGCGGAAAAAGCACGCAGATCGAGCGGCTGGCCGCGCGTCTCGGTGCCCTTGGGCGCGAGGTGGCGGTAACGGCCGAGCCTACCGATTCGGTGAGCGGCAGAATGCTCCGTACCGCGCTCTCGGGCGCGGACAAGCGGACGGCCACCGAGATGGCGGCGCTGTTTGTGCTGGATCGCATTCATCACAACGTGGCCGAGGGCGGCATTGAGGATCTGCTGAGCCGCGGCGTGGACGTGATCTGTGACCGCTATTACTACTCCTCGCTGGCCTATCAGGGAAGCGAGACCGACTTCGAATGGGTGCGGCAGATGAATCTTTGCTGCCCCGACATTCGCCGCCCCGATCTTTGCGTGTTTCTCGATCTTGAGCCGAGTGTCAGTCTCGCGCGTATTGTCGCGTCGCGCACCTCGACCGAGAGCTATGAGAAA
>CAJGDZ010000227.1 GCA_904502055.1 uncultured Clostridia bacterium
AGGACGGCGAGATCGAGGTAAAGGATGTGGATTGGGGATTCCCTGCCTTTGAGAATCCCGAAAGCGCGCGTCTGTTTAAGCTCCACGTCTATGAAACGCTCAAAAAGCGCTACGGACATTATTTCGGAAATACCATCAAAGGCATTTTCTCGGACGCCGACTCGCGCCGTGTCAACTCGAACGTCCTTTTCGGCAAAAAGGAAATGAAGGACTACTTCCCCTGGGTCGACGGCTTTGAAGAAGGCTTCAAGGCAAAATACGGCTATGATATCACACCCCACCTGCCCTCCATCCTGCGCCGCGAGACCTCGGGCGAGGCACGCGACTACTGGGAGCACTGCGGCGACCTGTACTATAGCTGGTTTGGCTCGGCGTACGCGTGGTGTCGGGAAAACGGCCTGGAATACACCTTCCACACCAGCGATTCCGCTCCCTTCCGCCTGGAGACCACCTATTTCAACTCGGCCTTCGGCGAGGGCAAGGCCATCGACGCCGCGCGCTACAGCGACCACCCCGGCACCGACCACGAGCGCCTTCAGCTCAACAGCTCCATCTTCCTTCGTCCCGACTTATATAAGGACTACTACGCCGTTTGGGGCGGTGACAACAGCCATCGCCGCGTGGAAAACTTCTACGACGTGTATTCCGACCTCAGGGCCAAGCAGGCGCAGTCAAGCTCTTACCTTTACGGCAAAAAGGGTGTCATGTGCGAGATGAACGCCATGACCGGCTGGTGCGCGTCCTACAAGGACCTTTTGAACGTGGCCTCCTGGCAGATGATGCAGGGTGTGTCCTTTATCGTGCTTCACGCCTACCATTACCGCCTGCACAAGGAAAGCAAGTATTTTGCCATTCAAAGCTACGGCAGGCATTGCCACACCGACTTCGATATGAAGGCGTACAACGATCTTCTTGCCGAAAATGCCGCGCTTTGCGAGACGGGAAAGCTCCGCGTTGACGTGGCACTTCTCGATGCCACCGACTATATCTGGCGCGGCGACGGCGACAGCGCGGTCGAGCTGGAGCTGGCCAAGAAGATGAATCATTTGCCGAACGGCTACATCATTTCGGATATCAAAAACCTCGCGCTCAGAGCTAAAGATCTCAAGGCGGTGGTCAATCCCGACCTGCCGCTCTCGGACGAGGAACGGCAGATTATTGCCGACCTCGGTCTCAGGCTCTACGAGGCCGACGAGGTCGATCAGATTGAAAAAGACTTCCCCACCGGCATTTCGTGGGACGGCGAGGGCGAGCTGATGTTTATGCGCCGCGATCTTGGAAACGGCGAGGAGATGCTGATCGTCGGCAACATTGAGACCGACGATACGCTCCGCGGCCGCCTGACCTTTGCGGGCAAGACCAATGACGTCGAGCTTTGCTCGGGTGAAATGGCCTTCTTTGGCGGCGGCTACGACAAGTACCGCGAAATTCCGAGGGACGAGGTAAAGCTTCCGCTTCCCGCCGAAGCCCCCGTGGTCTTCGAAAAGCCCAACGTCATTCCGCTTATGCGCTGGGAAGACCCCGAAGGCAACGCCACAAGCCCCGTCGCCCCGCATCTGCGCGGCGAATTTTACGTGATCAAGGGCTGGGTGCCCGCCCCCTTTGCCCTGGAGAAGCACCCCCATACCCTCACGCAATATTTCCCCTTCACCGCCACCACGGATCTCTCGGGGCTTGAGCTTTGCATCAGCCGGATGATCCTCTCACAGATCGACGAGCTTTCGCTGGACGGTGAGCTTCTCCGCCCGTGCGGCGCGGCAAAAATCATGGACGACGATGCCATCGCTTATCGCTTTGACGTGGCGGCCGGTGCGCACAGGCTGGAGCTGAGGCTCAACGCGCCCTTCGGCATCTCGGACGCCATCTTCCTTTGCGGCAGCTTTGATGCCGACGTCCGCATCTCGGACGAGGTGGCGTGTGTCGGTGCCTCCTACTATATGCGCTCTTACCTGCCCAAAAAAGCAGAGATCACGCTCTCGCCCAGACGGCAGACGCTGGCGCTGGATCGCTCCTTCACCGAGCAAGGCCAGCCCTTCTATTCGGGTCGCGTGACCTACTCCCTTCCCGTGGCGATCCCCGACAGCGTAAAGAAGCCCACGCTGGTGCTTCCCTCCGTCGGTATGGCGGCTAAGGTCTATGCGGACGGCAAGCTTGTCGGCTGCTCCATCCGCGCCCCCTACCGCTTTGCACTTCCGCGCGGCACACATCGCCTTGACATCGAGGTGGGCAACACGCTCGCTAACGCCCTCGAGGCCTTCCGCGAGCCCTCCGGCATTCTTGAGCTTCCTTATATCACGGACGGAGAATAACCATTCAAATTTTGATTTGTCGAAGTGTTTTGGTTGGCTGGGGATACGGTCGCTTTTTGAAAAAAGCTCCGCAA
>CAJGDZ010000228.1 GCA_904502055.1 uncultured Clostridia bacterium
AATGAGCTAAATCCGCGGAAATGGTGCCTCCGGTCGGAATCGAACCAACGACACGAGGATTTTCAGTCCTCTGCTCTACCAACTGAGCTACAGAGGCATACCAAAGGATGCTGTAAAAGTGGCGACCCGAAGGGGACTCGAACCCCTGACCTCTAGCGTGACAGGCTAGCGTTCTAACCAACTGAACTACCGGGCCACATTGGTGGGAACAATAGGGCTCGAACCTATGACCCTCTGCTTGTAAGGCAGATGCTCTCCCAGCTGAGCTATGCTCCCATTCGCGTCGCTCTTGCGGCGACGTGTGATATTATATCATAAAGAAATCCACTTGTCAACACTTTTTTGAAAAATTTTTCAGATTTTTTTATTTTTTTATTTTTCGCCCAAATTTGCCCCCTCACTCCCGATTTTCCCTTTACTTTTCCTACATATTATGATATAATTTGGGAGAACACAACCGTCGGAGGTTTCTATGAATTCTCAAAGCACACCTAAAATTCTCGGCGTGGAGCCGGAATGCCCCGCCTGCAAAAAAATAGAAAAGGCCGCGGGAAGCGTACCCGTCGGCCGCGTTATCGAAAAGCTGGATGCGCTTCTCTCAGGCAACGACCTTGCGGGTGCCGAGCGCCTCTTGGAATATTGGATGGGCGAGGCTCGTATGCTGAACGATGCACGCGGCGAGCTTTCACTGGTCAATGAAATGCTCGGTCTCTCGCGCCGACTTGCCAATAAGGAAAAGGCTCAGTCTGCCATCGACCGCGCCCTCGCGCTTGTCACCGAAACCGAGATGGACGGCACGGTTTCGGGTGCCACCATCCTTCTCAACGCCGCCACCACAAAAAAGGCCTTTGGCGACCCCGAGGGTGCCGTGGCGCTCTACGAAAAGACCGCCGGAATCTATCGCACACAGCAGCTTGACGAATCCGACTCACGCTACGCCGCCTTTTACAACAACTACGCCACCACGCTGGTCGATCTTGCGCGCTACGACGAGGCGCAGACGCTATATCAAAAGGCGCTCGCCCTCACGCGCGAGAACGGCGCTCTGCTTGACCACGCGGTCACGCTTGTCAATATGGCGCACATGTACGAGGCGTCCGAGAGCATCGAATCCAAGAAGATCACCGACTGCCTGGCACGCGCCGAGCACATTCTGATGGACGAAACCACCGAGCGAACCCCCTATTACGCCTTTGTAGCCGAAAAGTGCGCGCCGTCGTTTGACTATTTCGGTTACTTCTTCACCGCCAAAGCCTTACGCGACACGTCAAAGGAGATTTATGAAAGGTCTTGAGCTTTCCCGAAAATATTATACCGAGCACGGCCTGCCCGCGCTGCAAAAGGCCTGCCCCGAACTGCTTGATCGCCTTGCCATCGGTCTTGTGGGCGACGGCTCGGAGTGCCTGGGCTTTGACGACGAGCTGTCCCACGATCACGATTTTGAGCCCGGCTTTTGCCTTTGGCTGACGCGCACGGACTATGAGAAGCACGGCTTTGCCCTGGAGCGCCTTTACGCCAGGCTTCCCAAGGTATTCGAGGGCTTTTCCCGTCAGCCTCTCTCACCCGTGGGCGGCAACCGCCACGGCGTTCTTGTGATTGAGGATTTTTACCAAAAATATCTCGGAGCACCTACCGCGCCGACCTCGCTTGAGCATTGGCTGTATCTGCCGAGCGCCTCGCTGGCCGTGGTCTCGGGGGGCGAGGTGTTCCACGACGGACTTGGTGTGTTCTCCGAGACACGAAACGTCCTTTTGGCCGGCTACCCGGAGGACGTCCGCCTCAAAAAGCTGGCGGCGCACGCCGTTATGCTCTCGCAGACCGGCCTTTACAATTATCCGCGCTGCGTCAGGCGCGGCGAGCTCGGTGCGGCGCAGCTCTGCGTCCACGAGTTCGTCAAGCACGCAATCTCCACGGTCTATCTCTTAAACAACCGCTACGAGCCCTTCTACAAATGGGCCTACCGCGGAATGCGTGACCTGCCGATCCTTTCTTCGTCGGAGCAACCGCTCGTCGCTCTCTCGACAATGGGCAACAGCCCCGAAGAAGCCAAGGCCAAAACCGAAAGTATGGAAGAGATCTGCGCACTTTTTGTCGAGAACTTTGTCTCTCTCGCTCTCAGCGATGCTGACGGCACCGATATCGAACGCCACGCGCGCGCATTGCAGGACGGCATCCGCGACCCCAACCTGCGCAATCTGCACATTATGGCAGGTATATAAAAATAAATTGAAGTTTATCGGTCTGGCTACGCTTGAACGAAGGTGGCGTGCAAACCAAGCCTCCCTCCGAGAGGGAGGGGGACCGCCTGTGGCGGTGGAAGGAGCCTGCGCGACTTCATTGTGCTTGCAGACTCTACTGCTGCGCGGGCTCCCTCAGTC
>CAJGDZ010000229.1 GCA_904502055.1 uncultured Clostridia bacterium
CCAACAACATGCAGATCGGTATGCACACCAACTACCAGATCTTCCTGTACCAGATGGGTGGTACGCTCTTCGCCGACAACGGCATGCGCATCAACCTCGACTCGAACGTCGGTCTTGAGGCGTTTGACATGATGTGTAGCTTCTACACCATGTATTCCTTCCCCAAATCCTACGACTTTGCAAACCGCTTCCGTACCGGCGAGATGCCGATCGGCTTTGCCGGCTACAACGGCACCTACAACCAGCTGATCGTATTCGCAACCGAGATCAAGGGCCTGTGGGCCTTCTACCCGATGCCCGGCATTGAGCAGGAGGACGGCACGATCAACAACGTGAGCGTGGCAACCGTCACCGCCATTTGTATGATGAACGGCTGTGGCAGCCAGGGCGGTGAAGAGGGCGAGCAGGATCAGCTGCGCGCTTGGGAGTTCATGACGTGGCACTCGGGCGCAAGATGCCAGATCGACTACTCGAACGAGATGGTCGCCATCATCGGCCCCTCCGCAAAGCACGCGACCGCAAACCTCAACGCCCTGTCCGAGATGCCTTGGACGGCCGCTGAGCTTGAGCAGCTGCTTTACCAGTTCAACAACCTCGCGTCGATCCCCGATTACCCCGGCACCTACATCATCGGCCGTTACACCAACTTCGCCTTCCTTGCTGCTTACAACGACAACAAGGATCCCATTCAGGAGCTGCAAAGCTACATTACGACGATCAACAAAGAGATCACGAGAAAGCGTGAGGAGTTCGGTCTTGAGACCCTTGAGATCGGCCAGACGCTGAGGACCAAGCGCCTGGATCAGTTCGCTGAGGCGTGGGCCGCTGACGTGAAGACTCTTGGCCGGAACAGCGAGCTTGTGAGCGCCGCCGCCGCAAGGATGGGCGACACGATCGAGTTTATCGAGCGAGGCAAGTACGATCTTGTGGAGTATCACACGATCAACAACATTCTTGCCGCCCTCAACACGCTGGATAGCACCGCATTCGCAAAAACCATCAAGGCCGCGGAAAACGCACTCCTTGTCATGGCGTAATTTGCCTACATTTATATTAGTGCTGTAAGGAGAAATCAAACATGTCAAAGAAAAAAGCGGTGATCCGATCGGACATGACGCGCGCACAATGGACGTGGAACGAGATGAAGAAGCATAAGGTCGCTTACGCAATGGTAGCGCCTTACATGATCATCTTCACGCTTTTCACGGTCGTTCCCGTGGTGTTGTCGATAGTGGTCAGTTTAACGAACTTTAACCTGCTCGAGATCCCGGACGTGGTTTGGCTTGACAACTACATCCGTTTGTTCCTCGACGACGATATTTTCATTCTCGCTTGTAAAAACACCCTGATCTTTGCAATCATCGTAGGCCCCGTATCCTACCTGATGTCTCTGATGGTCGCTTGGTTCATCAATGAGCTGCCGCCCAAGATCCGTGCGCTGGTTACGCTCATCTTCTACGCACCCTCCATTTCGGGTCAGGTATACCTGATCTGGGGTACGCTCTTCTCGGGCGACTCTTACGGTTGGGTCAACGGTATTCTTCTTGATCTCGGTCTCATTACCTCCGAGATCCAGTGGTTCCAGAACGCCTCCTACGTTATGCCTCTTTGTATCGTGGTGGCGCTGTGGACCTCCCTTGGTACCTCGTTCCTTTCCTTCATTGCAGGTCTTCAGGGCATCGATCGCTCGATGTATGAGGCCGGTGCCGTGGACGGCATCCGCAACCGTTGGCAGGAGCTTTGGTATATCACGCTGCCTTCGATGAAGCCGCAGCTGATGTTCGGTGCCGTTATGGCAATTACCTCCTCGTTCGGCTTCGGTGGCGTTGTTACGGCGCTGTGCGGCTTCCCCTCGGTGGACTACGCGGCGCATACCATTATGCACCACCTTGATGACTACGGCAGTCAGCGCTTTGAGGTTGGCTATTCCTCTGCGATTGCGGTTGTCCTCTTTGCAGTAATGATCGGTGCTAACATGCTGGTTAAGAAAGTGCTTTCAAAGGTGGGTCGGTAATATGTCAAAGAAACTTCGTACAAGAAAACATAAAGTCGTATTAAACCGCTCTGCAGGCGGTGACGCGGGCATCACCTTTATCCTTGTTTTGTTGGGCGCGTTTATGTTCCTGCCCATGCTCTACGTTATCCTCCAGTCCTTGAAGCCGCTGGACGAATTGTGGATGTTCCCGCCTCAGTTCTTTGTTCGCAATCCTACGTTCAAGAACTTCCGCGACCTGTTCACCCTGATGAATACCTCTTGGGTGCCCTTCTCGCGTTACATCTTTAACACTGTATTTATCACCGTATGCGGTACCTTCGGTAACCTGTTGGTCGCCTCTATGGCCGCTTACGCACTGGCTA
>CAJGDZ010000230.1 GCA_904502055.1 uncultured Clostridia bacterium
GACTGCCATTTAGGCAGTCATTCACTCCCCTCGCGCCGCTTCGCTACCCTCTCGGAGGGAGGCTTAGTTTGCACGCCACCTTCGTTCAAGCGTAGCCGGACCGACAAACTTCAATTTGTCGGACTTTTCCACTCTTGTTCACCTCATTATAACACACAATCGCGTGATTGTCAATGGGGTTCACAAGAATTTTTGGGGTTTTTTCTATGTCAAATCGGTTGACACCGCATCGGGGGTGTGATATAATAAATATAACTATGTACTCACTATTTATGCTTGGAGAAACGTATGAAGATTGGATTTGTTTCGCTCGGCTGTCCCAAAAACCAGTTGGACACCGAGGTTATGCTTCACGAGCTCGCGTCCGCGGGCTATGAGATCACGCCCGAGGAGACCGAGGCCGACGTGGTGGTCATCAACACCTGCGCCTTTATCGAGAGTGCCAAAAAGGAAGCCATTGACAACATTCTGGACATCGCGTGGCTCAAGAAGAACCACACCCTGAAGGCCATTGTCGTCACCGGCTGTCTGGCTGAGCGCTACCGCGACCAGATCTTCCGAGAACTGCCCGAGGTGGACGCCATCCTTGGTGTGGGAAGCATACATAACATCGTAGAGGCCGTTAAGGCGGTCTCGGAAAAAAAGAAAAAGGGCGGCAAAAAGGAAAAATATTCCTCCTATGAGCCCAACGACGAGGTGCGCCTTGGCGGCGACCGCATTCTGACCACACCCGAATACGCGGCGTATCTCAAGATCGCCGAGGGCTGTGACAACAAGTGCGCGTATTGCGCCATTCCCGGCATTCGCGGCCGCTTCCGCAGCCGCCCGATGGAGGACATCGTGGCCGAGGCAAAGCAGCTGGAAGCACTGGGCGTGCGCGAGCTGACGCTGGTGGCGCAGGACTCCTCACGCTACGGCAAGGATCTGTACGGCGACTATCGCCTGGCGGAGCTTTTGCGCCGCATCACGAAGGAGACCGAGATCCCGTGGATCCGCCTGCTTTACTGTTACCCCGACAAGATCACCGACGAGCTGATCGCCGAAATGCGCGACAATCCGCGCATCCTCAAATATATCGACCTGCCCATGCAGCACATCTCCGACCATATGCTCTCGGCCATGAACCGTCACGGTGACGGCAAAATGGTGCGCGAGGTGGTGGCCAAGCTTCGCCGCGAGATCCCGGGCATCGTCATCCGCACCACCTTTATGGTGGGCTTCCCCGGTGAGACCGAGGAGGATTTCCTCGAGCTTTGCGAGTTCGTCAAGGAGTCTCGGTTTGAGCGCGTGGGCGTGTTTACCTACTCCCGCGAGGAGGACACCCCGGCGTACGATATGCCCGACCAGATCGACGAGCAGGTAAAGCAGGACCGCTTCGACATTCTCATGCGCGAGCAGCTGGAGATCAACGAGGCGAACAACCAAAAATACATCGGCAAAACCATTCGCGTGCTTTGCGAGGACTTCGACCCCGTCAGCGAGGCGCACTTCGGACGAAGCGCCGCCGACGCGCCTGAGATCGACGGCAAGGTCTATTTCAAGGCCCCCCACCGCATCGCCCCCGGCAGCTTTGTCGACGTCAAGATCCGCGAGGTCGTGGATTACGACCTCTTTGGCTTTGCCATTGAAGCAAACTAAGAAAGGAAACCGTTATGAATCTTCCCAACAAGCTTTCCGTTATCCGTATGTGCCTTGTGCCCGTGTTCGTAGTGCTGATGGTGCTTACCGTTCTGATCCCCACCTTTGACGTGGTGGGCAGCATCCTCGGCGTCTCCGTTTTCCTCATCGCCTCCTTCACCGATATGCTGGACGGCAAGATCGCACGCAAGTATGGCCTTATCACCGAGTTCGGCAAATTCATCGACCCGCTGGCCGATAAGTTTATGGTCATCGGCGCGCTGGTCGTCATCCTTTATAAATATACCGCCATCCGCCACCTGTTTGTGTGGGCGGTGCTCGTGGTCATCTTCCGCGAGCTGGCCATCACCGGCGTGCGCGTGCTGGCCGCAGGCGCTAAGGTGGACATCGCCGCCAAGTACATCGGCAAGATCAAGACCGTCTCGCAGATGGTCTGCATCAGCACCGTCATCATCGAGCCGCTTCTCGCGCGCATCGATGCCCTCTCCTTCTTCGCACACTTGCCCCTCACCTACGCCACCACCGCCGTCATGCTCCTCTTCACTCTCTGGTCGGGCATCGACTACCTCTACGGCTACCGCGAATTTTTGGATCCTACCAAGTGATTTTCAAATTTTGATTTGTCAACAAATCCGAGGTTTTCTATGACGCTTCCATACTATTTTCCGTATGACAACCGAATAGAGAC
>CAJGDZ010000231.1 GCA_904502055.1 uncultured Clostridia bacterium
AACGTCGATGATCTCACCGTTCTTCTCGATCAAGGATGTGAACTTAGCCACAGTTTCCTTTGCAGCTTCCTCACCGGACGAAAGATCCGTGATGAACATGCATTCGTAAGAATTGAGTACCTTTTCCATATTTTACACCTCCCTATGGACGTTAGACCGCGCACAGAAGTATTTATGCGCAGTAAGGAGACGGGTACAGACCCGTTTCTGGAGAATTATAGCACAAACGCCTCCCCTTGTCAAGGGGTTTTGACAATTTTCTTTTTTGAGGAGGAGCATGCAAAAAAACGAATGTGAAATGGGATTTTTTTAACGCGTTGTGAAAATTTATTGCAATTGCTTTGGAGGTGTGATACAATTATGAGAAGAAAGCGTTGCTTTGGGAGGATTTATGAAAAACCGTATGAACGTGGCGATCGCCATATTGCTTGCGCTCTTGATGCTTTTAGCATCTGCCTGCGGTACGGACGTGCCTGACACGACCGAGCCCGATCTTACTGACCCCAACGTCACCGACCCCACCGACACCGATCCCACAGATACCGATCCTGCGGATACTGACCCCACGGACACCGAGTCCGACACGAGCAAGGAGAAAGAGCCTGTGACAGCAAAAGAAAACGGACTTATCTTAGAGATTCTGAAGCCTGCCTCGGGACGCGAATACGGCTCCTTCTACGTGTACGTGCAGACGAGCGACCCGTCGGGTCAGTACTATGTCAAGTACAATTTTGCTTACGAATATAACGATGCGCGCACGAATTATGCGGGCAACACGACCACCAACATCAGCAACTATCGCATAAAGTCCGCCCAGCTCGTCAAGGTGAGCGCAGTGGGGGAGACGGCGGTGACCTCTACCAAGATATACGAGGTGCTTCAGCAGGGTGAGATCTCGCTTGCGATTCGACAGGAAAAGGTGGACACCGCTATCCTTGCGCCGGGCGCTACGCTGAAGGACGGTCTTTCGGGTGACTTTATCGGCGGTTACCACGGTGACGAGCGCATCGAAAGCGTTTCGCTTACGGCAGATGGCGATCCCATAGATCTGAAGGGCAAGACGGCGCAGGTGATCGTTTGCACCACGCTTGCCTTCAATCAGGTCACCACCCTCTATAAATGGGGCACAAGCACCGCCGAGTCCTTCGGCGTGCCTGCGGCGACCCATTCGCAGAGCTTTTCCATTGACACGCACGGCGTTCGCAACCGCCAGAGCGTGGAGTGGCTTTGTGGCGACTTCCACACCCGTTCGAGCGCAACCTTTTTGCAGATGTTCACCATGATGCGCCAATCGGGCGGAAGGGTAATCACCGACATCCTCGAGAGCTTTGACGAAAACGGGAAATCCCTTGGCAAGGAGACGGTCGACACTGCCCTGACCGCCAACAAGGCGTACCTGAAGAACACGCGCCTTCGCGCAGTGGAATACGGAAGCGAGACCAGCGGCGTGTCCGCCGTGGCGGGCTTCCGCATCGTGGAGGGGGCGGCGGTGGATGCGGCGTACGTAAGTGCTCGCGCCTCGCAAAAGGACAACAAGCTGTACGTGTCCTTCAAGTCCGAAAAGAACGGCAGAACACCCGCCCTTGGCGAAGTCTGGACGGTCGATCTTTTCTACACCATTGATTATATCAAGCCCGAGGCATAAAAAGAAAGCTACCGTGATCTCACGGTAGCTTTTTCTGTTACATTTCGGGGAGGGGATACTCGAAGCCCTCCGTCTCGGGAACGGGGCGCGTGTCCGAGATCTCGCGGTAGAAGTCGGCGATGGCAACTCGCTTGTAGGGCGTCAGCCACAGGTAGCCGATGCCAAAGGTGAAGACGCACAGAATATCCCAGCCGATGAAGCTGAGGTGCAGGCAGAAGAGTCTCCAACGGTTGCCCTCCATCAAGGCTTTCGAGCGTTCGATCGCCTCGCTTGCAGAAAGCTCAAGCTCCTCGGCGAGAATATAATCGGTCATGGCGTAGCTGTACGAGGCAATGATGCCGGGGATCACGAACAAAAGTGACCAAAGGAAGACGTAGAGCGTACGCAAGAGGTTTGCGATCACCATGCGCTTCCAATCGGCGAAATAGGCAAACAGGTTGCCGATAGTCGCCTCTCGTCTGTCAATCAGATTGAGGTCAAATTTGGCATAGCCCGTTTGAATGATGCTACCAAGGATAAAGAAGGCGATACCGAAAAGCAGTCCCATGACCAGCGCAAGTGCGCCGATTCCCATAAGCATGGGCAGAAGCTGCTCAAATGCGCCCGCGACCGCCTCGGGGTCTGTCGGAACGGACACGTTGGGCGTCTCCGACAAGTCGGGAAGCTCGATATCAATATTA
>CAJGDZ010000232.1 GCA_904502055.1 uncultured Clostridia bacterium
CGACACCCCCGGTCACGTGGACTTCAACTACGAGGTTTCGCGTTCGCTCAACGCTTGCGAGGGCGCGCTTTTAGTGGTGGACGCCACGCAGGGCATTGAGGCGCAGACGCTGGCCAACGCGTATCTTGCGGTCGATTCAAATCTTGAGATCGTTCCCGTTATCAATAAGATCGACCTTCCGTCCGCCAACGTGGACAAGGTGCGTGCTGAGATCGAGGACGTCATCGGCATTCCCGCCGAGGATTGCCCGGCGGTTTCGGCCAAGACCGGTCTTAACATTGGTGACGTGTTGGAGAGGATCGTTTCGGACATTCCCGCGCCCGAGGGCGACGAGGACGCCCCCTTCAAGTGCTTGATTTTTGACTCGTACTACGACAGCTATCTCGGTGTAGTGGTCTACGTCAAGGTGGTGGACGGCTCGGTGAAGAGCGGTGACAGGATTCTGATGATGAGCAACGGCAAGACCTTTGACGTGGTCGACGTGGGCAAGCTGGATGCGTTTGGACTTGCCAAGTGCGACTCGCTCCGCGCGGGCGAGGTTGGCTACATCACCGCCTCGATCAAGAGCATTGGTGACACGCGTGTGGGCGATACCGTTACGAACGCCGACAACCCCACTGCCGAAATGCTGCCCGGCTTCAAGGCGGTGCAGCCGATGGTGTATGCGGGTATTTACCCGGCCGACGGCGCACGCTACGGCGATCTGCGCGATGCGCTGGAGAAGCTTCGCCTGAATGATGCGGCGCTTCTGTTTGAGCCCGAGACCTCGATCGCGCTTGGCTTTGGCTTCCGTTGCGGTTTCCTCGGTCTGCTTCATATGGAGATCATTGAGGAGCGCCTGGAGCGCGAATTCAATCTTGACCTCATCACCACCGCGCCCAGCGTTATCTATGAGATCACCAAGCGTGACGGCGAGCTGGTTCGTATCGACAACCCGTCCAACTATCCTGCGCCCGACACCATTGAGACGGCGTGTGAGCCCATTGTGGCGGCCAGCATTATCACACCTACCGAGTTTGTGGGAGGTCTTATGGATCTTTGCCAGGATCGGCGCGGCACCTTCAAGGACATGAAGTATATCGACACCGAGCGCGTGGAGCTTCACTACGATCTGCCGCTCAACGAGATCATTTACGACTTTTTCGATGCCTTAAAGAGCCGCTCGCGCGGCTACGCGTCGCTGGACTACGAAATGAAGGGCTACGAGCCCAGCAAGCTTGTCAAGCTGGACTTTTTGCTCAACGGCGAGCAGGTGGATGCGCTTTCCTTTATCGTTCACGAGGAAAAGGCGTACGGACGCGCCCGTAAGATTGCCGAAAAGCTCAAGGATAACATTCCGCGTCAGCTCTTTGAGATTCCCGTGCAGGCGGCGATTGGCTCCAAGGTCATTGCGCGCGAGACCGTAAAGGCCATGCGCAAGGACGTGCTGGCTAAGTGCTACGGCGGTGATATTACGAGAAAGAAGAAGCTTCTGGAAAAGCAGAAGGAAGGTAAGAAAAAGATGCGCCAGCTCGGTTCGGTTCAGGTCACGCCCGAGGCGTTCATGGCGGTTCTTAAGCTGGATGATGAGAATTGACCGCTTTCCGATTGAAAAAGTTAAATTTTTTATAAAAGGAGATTTTATGAAAAACAGACATACACCCCAAAGAGCTTGGATTGTCGCTTTCACGGTGACGGTGCTTGCACTGCTTTTCGTGTTGACGGCCTTTGCGGAAACGGGCGTTACGGCGCCCTCGGAGAGCCCTGTGGAAACCAATCTTATTTCCTATCAGGTCACGGGCAACGAGGACGGTAAATTTACGCTCCGTCTGATCGCAGGTGTAGACTCGCTTGAGGAGTACAGGGCCTGCGGTTATCGCATTCGTGTGACCACCAAAAATGCAAACGGAAACTCGGTAACCAATACGGTTACGGGCAGAACCACCGAGGTATACTCCTCCTTTTTCGGCGGAGAGACCGAGTACACGGTGAGCTCGATTTCGGACTATTCGTATGCCTTTTTTGCCACGCTGAAAAATCTTGAGACGGCTTCGGATTACATAAGAGTGGAGATCACCCCCACCCTTACCACGATTGAGCGTGAGACGGTGTACGGCGAGGCGGTCGTGCTTCTTTACGAGGGCGAGCTTGACGGGGAGGATTACCCTGTGCTGACCGCTTATCCCAAGAGTGCTGAGGAAGACCTTGAATTCAAGACCGTGCTTCGCTTTGTCGCAACGAGTGACGTACACGTCAAAACCGCGTCGGGTACGCAGGCCAAGCGCCTTGAGACGATCATGGCGCAGTTGAACGAATATTTTGCCCTTGAG
>CAJGDZ010000233.1 GCA_904502055.1 uncultured Clostridia bacterium
CAGCTCAAACTCGTGCTCGTTGCCGTCCTCGTCGGTCAGCATATACTTCTCGACCTGTTCTTCCTCCAGGGGCTTGTTTTGCTCGCTCATACGGAGACCTCCGTTCTTTTCTGAAAGTGATGCCGAGCGTGCTACTCGGTAGCTCTATTGTACACGATTTTCGTCCTCTTGTCAATGGGCTGACGTATTTTTTGTGATATTAGTTTATGCCGCGCGGCGCCGTCTCATACGCGCGCACATCAAAATAGTGGGCTGATCGCGCGCAGCAGGGCGTCGAAGAAGCGCAGGATGAGCCGCTTGGGGCGGGAGGACTCGCGCTCGGTCACCTCGTGGCTCTTGTCCATCGTCTCAAGACAGTCTTGCTTGAGACGGGCGACGGCGCGACCGCCAATGAACAGCACGCCGCACTCGAAGTGCAGGTATAGGCTGCGGTAGTCCATGTTGATCGAGCCGACCACGCCGATGCGATCGTCTGCGACGAAGCTCTTGGCGTGGAGGAAGCCGGGCGTGTATTCGTAGATGCGGACGCCCGCCCGCATCAGCACGCCGTAGTAGGAGCGCGTCAGGCGATAAGCGATGCGCTTGTCGGGGATGCCCGGCACGACCAGCCGCACATCCACCCCGCGCTTGGCGGCAGAGCACAGCGCCATCTGCATCTCGCTGTCGATGATGAGATAGGGCGTGAAGATATAGACGTAGCGCTCCGCCTGCGCCAGGATGTCAAGATAGACCGTCTCACCTACGTTCTCGCTGTCGAGCGGTGAGTCGGTGTAGGGCTGGACGGCGAGCGCGAGCTCCTCACCCTCGGTCGGGGCGTGCTCCGTGGGCAAAAAGGGCGCATAGTCCGTCTCGGTCGGACGGAGGGCGTTCCATAGGTCGAGGAACATCGAAGCAAAGCCGGTCGCGGCTCTGCCGCACAGCCGCACGCCCGTGTCCTTCCAATGACCGAAGCGCGTCTTTTGGTTGATATACTCGTCCGCGATGTTGATGCCGCCCGTGTAGGCGATGCGCCCGTCGATGACGGTGATCTTGCGGTGGTCGCGGTGGTTCATCACGATGGACAAAAAGGGAATGAGGCGGTTAAAGCCCAGCGTCCGGATGCCCATTTTCTCGGCTCGGGTAACGAAGGACAAGGGGGCGTTGGCTTCGCTCCCAATATCGTCGTAGAGGATGCGAACGTCCACTCCTGCCGCCGCCTTTCGTGAAAGCACGTCAAGCAAGGTATCTAACATTTTCCCCTCGGCAACGATGAAATATTCAAGGAAAATCGTGCGTTTTGCCTCTTCCAAGTCGGAAAGCATAGCGGCAAAAAAGGATTCGCCCAAGGGATAGTAGGAGGTGCGGGTGTCGGTGTAGGCGGGGGCATTGGCATGGCGGGATAGATACTCGCAGGTCGCGCGGAAGCGGGGCGGTAGCCCCTTTGGGGGATCGACCGGGGGCGTGCGGTGGGATTCTTCCACCCGCGCCAGCCTTTTTTGCATTTGACGGCCGGGGCGCTTGTTGCCGAAGATGGAGTAGATCAGCATACCAAAGAGAGGCAGGGCGGACAAGACGATGACCCAGCACAATTTATACGCGGGATTTTCCTCTCTTCGGACGATGTAGAGCGACAAAAGCAGGCTCAACGCAGTAAACAGCGTGTCGATGCCCAGGGCATATTGGGACAGGCGCAGGGTAAACCAAACGAGCCAAGCGAGCTGAACGGCGACGAGCAGGCCTGTTAAGGTAATGCGGTTGAGAATTTTGTGGAGAAAATGCCGCGCGCGGCGAGGGTGGTTTTGTTTTTTTGACATTGTGTGCTCCTTTCGGCGGGGGAGTTAAGGGAGATTAACTTTATTAGAGCTTGTGTAGCCGGACGCTCACACGGTGCCTTCGGCACGCGCTCGCGGTCTGCATGGATGCCATTTCTTTGCCTCGTCGCAAAGAAATGGCGAAAGAAAACCTCTTTCGGCAAGCCGAAAGTGCAAGTTTGCTTGTTCGCTAAACGCGAACATCGTGCTTCGCACGGGCGCAAACATTGCGCGCCCAGGCGTTCCCCCTGGGAACCCCCTTGGCATTGCCACGCTACAAAGTGGAACAAGAGAGATCACATAAATGTTTTTAATGCTCTGCCTCAACTTTTGCCAACACGCGCGGCAGGCGGGGAGAGCAAAAGCTTTTGCCTTGAAGTGAGCGCGGCTTTTTTTAAGCCGTGCTTGCGAGCGTTGAAGCCGCTCACTTTTGCGCCACAATCAGGCAAAATTTATTTTGCCGTGGCGCACTGCGGGTTTCCAAAGGGTATTAGACCCTTTGGTGTCTTTTCTTC
>CAJGDZ010000234.1 GCA_904502055.1 uncultured Clostridia bacterium
ATCTCTACCATTTCCAAACCGATGGCACCCGACTTTGAGCCGACGCGGAGTTGGCGCTCGTTTTTGCCGCCCTCAAAGCCCGTGACCTTCACGGGACGAAGCCCGGTGATGTGGATGATGGGACCCATCGAGTGGGTGCAGTAGAAGGTGGCGTACATATTGGTACGCCAGTGATCGGGATCACCGTAGGTGATGCTGTGCCAGATCTCCTCGCAGTTGTGGTTATACTCGCCCTCACCGTATTCAAATTCACCGATCTTGCCCGCGCGGTAAAGGCGGCGCATCTCGGCAGGCGCGGGCATATAGCAGTAGTTTTCACCGTAGGCGTACACAAGACCGCTTTCTTCCACCGCCTCGATCAGCTCCACCGCCTCCTTCATCGTCTGGCAGGGAAGCACCTCGCTGAACACGTGCTTGCCCGCCTTCAGCGCGCGGATGGCAAAGGGCGCGTGCTCGTTGGCGTAGTTGGCGAGCACCACGGCGTCCATATCGTGCTTGATAAATTCATCAAAGGTTTCGTAGTAAGTGATGTGGTCACCCAAAAGCTCGCGTTGCTTGTTCAGCGAGGGAACGTGCTTGTCGCAGATGGCAACGACCTCGGCATTGTTTGCCGCGTTGCAATAGCTGATCATGCTGGTGCCGCGATAAGCTCCCATCACGCCGATCCTGATCTTTTTCATAAGGAAAATCCCCCTTTTGTTGTTCGTTACTTCCAGTATAACGCAAAACACAAGAAAAGGGAATAGAAAAAAGGCATAAAAATATGGAATATGGTTGATTTTCGTAACAGAGTTGCACAAAAAAAGAATAAAACGAACTGCGAAAGTTAAATTTTATATAAAATTATAGGAAAATGATAAAAAAATAACGAAAGGCACTTGCGCAAGCGCGCGAAGTGTGATAAAATATATATGTTTGTAAAAATCCCAAAATTACGAAAGGTGGATTCAATCATGACCTACAACAAGAAGACAATCGAAGACATTGCCGTTGCCGGCAAGAAAGTCATTGCCCGTTGCGACTTCAACGTCCCCATGAAGGACGGCAAGATCGCCGATGACAAGCGTATCGTTGGCGCACTGCCCACGATCAAGTACCTGCTTGCCGAGGGTGCCGCTGTGATCCTTTGCTCTCACTTCGGCCGCCCCCACAACATCTTCAACGCCAAGCTTGAGCTTGACAAGAAGGAAAAGAAGAAGGTCGAGGCTCTCCCCGAGGAGGAGCGCGCAGCCGCTACCGAGAAGTTCCTTGAGGCCGCTAAGAACGACAACGTGAAGTTCTCCCTTGCTCCCGTGGCTGCTCGCCTTTCCGAGCTGCTCGGTATCGAGGTTCAGATGGCTAAGGACGTTATCGGTGAGGACGCTAAGGCTAAGGCCGCTGCTCTGAAGCCCGGTCAGGTCCTGCTTCTTGAGAACGTTCGCTTCCACAAGGAAGAGACCAAGAACGATCCCGCCTTCGCCAAGGAAATGGCTTCTATGGCTGAGATCTACGTCAACGACGCATTCGGCACCGCACACCGTGCACATGCCTCCACCGCAGGCCTTGCCGATTACCTGCCCGCAGTTTGCGGCTACCTGATCCAGAAGGAGATCTCCGTCATGGGCGGCGCTCTTTCCGATCCCCAGCGTCCCTTCGTTGCCATTCTCGGCGGCGCAAAGGTTTCCGACAAGATCGGCGTGATCAACAACCTCATCGAGAAGGTCGATACCCTCATCATCGGTGGCGGTATGGCTTACACCTTCTTCAAGGCATTCGGCAACGATATCGGCACCTCACTTTGCGAGCATGACAAGCTTGACCTTGCCAAGGAGCTGGTTGAGAAGGCACACGCCAAGGGCGTCAACTTCCTGCTTCCCGTGGACAACATGATCGGCCGCGAGTACAAGGAGGACACCCCCTGCATGAGCATCTACTCCGATTCCATTCCGGACGGCTGGATGGGCCTTGACATCGGTCCTAAGACTCAGGAGCTCTTCTCCAAGACCCTCATTGGTGCAGGCACCGTGATCTGGAACGGCCCGATGGGCGTTTCCGAGTGGAAGAACTTCGCAGCAGGCACCGAGACCGTGGCGAAGGCCGTGGCTGATTCCGGCGCGATCTCCATCATCGGCGGCGGCGACTCCGCAGCAGCTGTAGAGAAGCTTGGCTTCGCTGACAAGATGACCCACGTTTCCACCGGTGGCGGCGCATCCCTTGAGTTCCTTGAGGGCAAGACCCTTCCCGGCATTGCTTGCCTGCTTGACAAGTAATTATCATCATTTA
>CAJGDZ010000235.1 GCA_904502055.1 uncultured Clostridia bacterium
AGTGCGGGCTCGCCGGGCTCGGTGTATGTATCACCGCAGGAGCAAAGGTAAACCTTGCTTCCGGCCTCGTCACAGGTCGGGAAGGTCGTGCTGACCTGATATTCGTGCTTGTGAGGTCCTGCGGGAGCCGTGGTCTCCGCGGGCTTTGTCTCCTGGGGCCGAGTCTCCTCGGGCTGAGTCTCTGCAGGAAGAGTCTCATCGGGAAGAGTCTCCTCGGGAAGAGTCTCCTCGGGGGTCGTAACCTCGGGATCGGTCTCCTCGGGAACCGTAACCTCAGGCTCGGTCTCCTCGGGGGTCGTTTCTTCCGGCGTGGTCACGTCGGGAGCCGTGGTGTCGGGCGCTGTCGTGTCTGCGGGATCTTTTCCGCAGGAGATGACAGAAAACGCCACAAGTACCAGACAAAGAAGAACGACCAGTGCTTTGGTGAAGTTTTTCATAACTGCTTTCCTTTCGTAATGCAATTTATTGACATTTGCCATAGGCAAAACGCGTCCGAAACTCGGTTTTGAGAGGGCAAAAAGGGGACAATTCCCCCAATCCCCACTGTTTAGACAGTTCCATTTTATCACAACCCCGCCCTTTTTTCAAGATGTTTTTTCTTTTTTGGAGATTTGCACAAAAAATAGCACTTTCCCTTGTTTATAGTGCCCTTTCCGCCGCTTGTTTGGTTAAAATAAACAAAACCGAAAATGCCGTCCGACAACACTTGACAAATCGCGGAAAATAAGGTAAAATGACTTTGAATTTTTTGTTTTTAGAAGGAGATTTTGCCATGTTTTTTGACAAACTTGCCGAATTTGACAAGGAAGTGTTCGACGCGTGTGACGCCGAGCTGGCCCGTCAGAGAGCCAATATCGAGCTGATTGCCTCCGAGAACATCGTTTCCGAGGCCGTGCTTCTCGCCGCAGGTACCGTTCTTACCAATAAGTATGCCGAGGGCTACCCCGGCAAGCGCTACTACGGCGGATGCGGATGCGTGGACGTGGTGGAAAACATTGCTCGCGAGCGCGCCAAAAAGCTGTTCGGTGCCGAGCACGCCAACGTTCAGCCCCACAGCGGTGCCAATGCCAACCTCGCGGTCTTCTTTGCTCTTTTGAATCCCGGCGACACCGTGCTTTCCATGAACCTCGCGCACGGCGGTCACCTTTCGCACGGCTCGCCCGTCAACATTTCGGGCAAATATTTCAACATCGTCCCCTACGGCGTGGGCGACGAGGACGGTCGCATCGACTACGACAAGGTCGAGGCGGCGGCACTCGAATGCAAGCCGAGGCTCATCCTCGCCGGTGCCAGCGCCTACTCGCGCACCATCGATTTCAAGCGCTTCCGCGAGATCGCGGACAAGGTGGGCGCGTACCTGATGGTGGATATGGCGCACATTGCCGGTCTTGTGGCCGCAGGCCTTCACCCCTCCCCCGTTCCCTATGCCGACGTGGTGACCACCACCACGCACAAGACCCTGCGCGGCCCGCGCGGCGGTCTCATTCTCTGCCGCGAGGAATACGCTAAGGCCATCGACAAGGCCGTCTTCCCCGGCACGCAGGGCGGCCCGCTTATGCACATCATCGCCGCCAAGGCCGTGGCCTTCGGTGAGGCGCTTTCGGACGAGTTCAAGGCTTACCAGCAGCAGATCGTTAACAACGCACAGGCGCTTTCCAAGGCGCTGAAGGATAACGGCCTGAATCTGGTTTCGGGCGGTACCGACAACCATCTGATGCTTCTTGACCTTCGCGGCACGGGCATCACGGGCAAGGAGCTGGAGCACCGTCTGGACGAGGTGCGCATCACCGCCAACAAGAATACCGTTCCCAACGACCCCGAAACGCCCTTCGTTACCAGCGGCGTGCGCCTGGGCACCCCCGCCGTCACCTCGCGCGGCTTCGGTGAGGCCGAAATGGTCGAGATCGCCGGTATGATCCGCGACTGTGTCTTTGATTTCGAGAACACCAAGGAAGCAACGCTCGCAAAGGTCAACGCCCTTTGCGCTCGCTTCCCCATCTACAACTAAATCCCCCAAAAAGGGCGGAGCCAATCGGCTCCGCCCTTTTTTTACTTCAAATTTTGATTTATCGGTAAGGGGAGACGTGTAGGGGGCTTTTTGAAAAAAGCCCCCTACGACCCCCAAAAACTTTTGGGGAAAAGAAACTTTTTCACACAATAAAGTCTGCAAAAGCAATATCGAGAAAGGTTTTTCGAGTCATTTTGGTTCTTCACGCTAAAGCGTGAAGAACATGTATGCCACAAGTCACGAAGCGGAC
>CAJGDZ010000236.1 GCA_904502055.1 uncultured Clostridia bacterium
AAATCAAAGGGAACCAACGGCGCGGCGATCGCGGTATATAACGGTGCTACTCTCGTGATGAACGGCGGAAGCCTTTCCGATAACGTTATGAAATATGATGTCATTGTTATTCTTCTCCCTATTATCCCTTGCTACCCCTACGGTACGCTTTACGTAAACGATGCCACGGCAACGCTGAACAACGTGACCATAAGCGACAATACTGTCGGAACCCCAGATGCCGAGGGTGCGGCGATCTATGCTGACAGCAGCACGGTAACGCTGAATGACTGTGTCGTTTCGGGCAATATTAACAATGAAAAGGTCCACTACGCAGAATCTGTTATCGGAGCCGAGGACTCCACCCTGATCATCAACAACACCGATTTTACAGACAACGGTAAGGTAAGCGATACGGACGATATCGACTACTGCTCGCTGTTTGATCTGGTAGACTGCAAGCTGACCATGACCGGCGGCAAGATCACCGACAATCACGCCGACAAGATCTTCTACCTTGACGATAGCGGGGCTGACATCACGGGTGTTACCGTCACGGGCAACGCTTCCATCATTTTGCACGTTGACAACGACAGCGCCAAGGTTACGCTGACAGACTGTACCCTCGGCAACAATGATCCCGTCAAGGAAGAATTTGACGTTATTGTAGACGTAAAGGGCACTTTGGCAATGAGCAATTGTGATCTCGGAGACACCGTATTTGAATACAAGCGGTACGTTGATTTCGGAAACGGTGCCGGCGCAGGCTCCATCCTCGGTGAAGGCTCCCCCGCCATGATCGTTGCGATTCTTGCTCTCGTAGCTTCTGCCGTTTCGATCTTCCTTATCGTAGATATGAAGAAAAAGCTCGTTCCTGCAACCGCAAACGGCGCAGCGAAATCCGATGACGAAGCATAACGGACCCAAAACATAAAAGCTCAGAAAACCCTTTTTGACCCAAAAAAGCCGATACGGATTGGATTCCGTATCGGCTCTTTTCCATTATGCGACGAATTGTCAATTTTTCTGACAAGAGCTTCAGAAAAAGCCATAGGCTTTCATCTTATCGGGGGCTTTTTGCCAAAAGCCCCCGATTCGGTTTTCTTACATTCTTTCGGCGATGGCGTCCATAAACGCCGCGCTGTTGACGGCGGTGACGGGGGTGCCGTCCTCCACAAGACCCACAAGGTCCTTGGTCATAATGCCGTCGTTTAAGGTCTTAAGGCAGGCCGCCTCCAGGCGATCGGCAAAGGCCACAAGCTCGGGAAGCTCATCCAGCTCGCCGCGCTTGCGAAGCGCGCCGCTCCACGCGAAGATGGTCGCCATGGGGTTGGTGGAGGTCTCCTCGCCCTTTAAGTAGCGGTAGTAATGGCGCGTCACCGTGCCGTGTGCCGCCTCGTACTCAAACTTTCCGTCGGGCGAGACCAGCACCGAGGTCATCATAGCAAGCGACCCGAAGGCGGTCGAAACCATATCGCTCATCACGTCGCCATCGTAGTTCTTGCACGCCCAGATGAAGCCGCCCTCACTGCGAATGACACGCGCCACGGCATCGTCAATGAGCGTATAGAAATAGGTGATGCCCTTTTGCTCAAACGCGGCCTTGTATTCCTTCTCGTAGATCTCCTCAAAAATCAGCTTGAAGGTCTGATCGTACTGCTTGGAAATGGTGTCCTTGGTCGAGAACCAAAGATCCTGCCCCGTCGCAAGCGCGAACTTGAAGCAGGAGTGCGCGAAGGACACGATCGAGGAGTCCTTGTTGTACTGTCCCTGCAGAACGCCCGCACACTCGAAATCGTAAATGGTCTGGCGCATTTCGGTGCCGTCCTTGGCGGTAAAGAGAAGCTCGGCCTTGCCCTCGCCGGGAATGCGGTACTCGGTGGCCTTATACACGTCGCCGTACGCGTGACGGGCAATGGTGATGGGCTTCTTCCAGCTGCGCACCTGCGGCTTCACCGAATCAATGAGAATGGGCGCGCGGAACACCGTGCCGTCAAGGATGGCGCGGATGGTGCCGTTGGGGCTCTTCCACATCTCGGAGAGGTTGTACTCCTCTACGCGCTGGCGGTTGGGCGTGATGGTCGCGCACTTGACCGCAACACCGTATTTTTGAGTAGCGTATGCCGAGTCAAAGGTAACTTTGTCCTTTGTTCTCTCTCTCTCGGGAAGACCGAGATCGTAATATTCGGTTTTGAGATCGACGAACGGCGTGAGCAATTCGTCCTTGATCATTTGCCACAGAACGCGTGTCATTTCGTCGCCGTCCATCTCGACCA
>CAJGDZ010000237.1 GCA_904502055.1 uncultured Clostridia bacterium
CAGACCGAAGCCGGGAATGGTCACGTATTCGTACGTCACCTTTTGACCCTTTTGGATGCCCAACATTTGGAAGAAGTCATACTCCTTAGCGTTGGTACCAACGGAGGGGCGGAAGAAGACGACGTGGTCGCCGTTTGCCAGCATGTAGTTGGACTTTTTACCGCTGATGGAGGCAACGGTAAAGGATGCGGGATAAGAGGAGGGAGAGCCGACGGTTGCCGAATCGGGGTTGTCCGTCTTGTTGGTGTTACCGTTCTCACCGCCCATACCGCTGCTAAAGTCGTTCGAAGCAGCAACGATCAGCGAAATGCCGGCCTCTTCGATTCTGCCGTAAAGCACGTTCTTGTAGCTTTCCTCGGGATCGCTCTCCGACGAGAAGCCGCAGGCGGAACCAAGGCTCATATTGATCGCGTCAACCTGCAGAACAATCGCGTCCTCGAGTGCGGCGATAATGTCGCCGTCCTCAGCACCCTGCTCATAGTCGCTGAATACCTTGAAGATTGCCAGCTGAGCGTCGATTGCTACGCCCGTGATGGTATCGTCCTTACCGGCGATAATACCGGCAACGTGTGTACCGTGGCTGTTCTCGAAGGGCATAATGTCGGGATCCTTGTCGGCGTAGTCGTAACCGAAGACGATCTTGTTGCCCGTCAGGTTACCGTAGTAGACCTCACGTGCCTCCAGCGAACCGCCGGAGAGCTTGTAGGCGTTGGTGCCGAGCATCAGCTTTGCAATGTCATCGCGGCTGTAGAGGGGATCTGCGACCTGATGCGTCGTAAACGCGGGGTGTGCATAGTCACAGCCCGTATCCAGGATCGCAACAACGGTTCCCTTACCCGTGTAGTTGATGTTACCCGAGTTAAAAATACCGGTTTCATACACGTCGACGGGGTTTTCAACCGCCGTCTGGGGGAGATACGTGTTGGAAATGGTCACACGCTCAATGCCGGGCATCGCACAAATGGCCTCGAGATTTTCGTAGGTGGTGTAGACAAAAGCACCGTCCAGCATATGTACGTAGGTGTGCTTGACCTCGAAAATCAGGCCCTGCTCTTCCAGCTTGTCAAGAACGACCGTCTGATTAGCCTTCAGCTCTTCGGTAAGAGCAACAGCCGCTGCCGAGTCCTTGTACTCGCCGTAGGTCATCTTGTTGGCGTACTTGGACGAAGAGTAATCGGTGATGAGGGACTTGTCAGTGAACGTCAGGATGACGCCAACGTGGCCCGTCATTTCGTAATCTTCCACACGCTGCAGAAGATCCTTCTTGATCGATGCCAGGATCTCCTCGCGCATCTGCTGCGTCAGCAGATCGTTTTCCAGCTTACCGATTGCGCCTGCGCTGCCGGAAAGCGACGATCCCGCCCCGGTTCCGGGCAAATATCCCGTTCCTGACGAAGCAGAAACACCGATGACGGCAACCTGCAAAAGCATAGTCGCAACAAGTAGCATAGTCAGACATCGGCGGGCGATGCCCCCGTGACGAATTTTGGTTTTGAATTGGTTTCTCAGCATTATATCTCCCTTTCAAAAGTGAATTCTTGGCTCTTTTTGGGATGCACGGCATCCGGATACTTATCGAAAACACGCACCCAAGCCTCGGTTAAACAGAACAACGAAATCACATACAGTCAAGAACCGGGAATGGTCTTCCATGCCCTAAAACAAGGCATTAGAAGCGTGCGTACGCGTCTTTATATAATAAATATTTCAATAGGCAAAATAGAGCGCACCTAGGATATTATATCACCATCCCCCCTTTTTTTCAATGGTGAATTTACCTTTATCATACCATTTTGCAATTTTTCGGCGTTTTTTACATCATTTATCTCACCACAAACACATCCTTTGTGTAACTCGACCACTATATATATTAATTTTGTGGCAAAAAATTCACATTCCATTCACATTAGCGTATTTTCGCTGTTTTCCCGCGGCAAACTCGCTTGTTTTTTCTCGTCACCCCACCCTCCCGTCAACGAGTTTTCCACCCGATTTTGCCCTCCCTAAAATGCTTTTTGCCCTTTCCTCTCTTTGAATGATAATTTATTCGCTCAAAACGAATATATGAATATTTATGCGATTCGTATTTTGAAGAACAAGGTTCCGCCGCCCTCTTGGTCGCGCCACTTTACAGAGATCAAAACGCATTTTCTTTTCGCTTTCTTTGCATAATTCCCCCTGTGAAATTTCACTTTCCCCGTGTATACGATATATATAATAAAATGTAGAGTTTTGTTCACTTCATTTCC
>CAJGDZ010000238.1 GCA_904502055.1 uncultured Clostridia bacterium
TCCGGGAGGGAGCTGGCGCCGAGTAGGCGACTGAGGGAGCCCGCGCAGCAGTAGAGTCTGCAAGCACAATGAAGTCGCGCAGGCTCCTTCCACCGCCACAGGCGGTCCCCCTCCCTCTCGGAGGGAGGCTTGGTTTGCACGTCACCTTCGTTCAAGCGTAGCAAGACCGATAAACTTCAATTCATCAAAAAAGCCGCGTCGTTTCCGACGCGGCTCGATTTTATTTTATGAGTGCTTCGAGGTGTGCCATAGTTTCGGGTGAGGGCTCGGGCAGATGGGCAAAGGGGAACGGGATACCGAGCGACTCATATTTCACCGTGCAAAGCTTGCGGAACGGAAGAAGCTCGACCTTGTCCACGCACGAATGCGCCGCGGCAATTGCCGCCAGGCGTCGCACACTTTCCTCGCTGTCGTTAAGCGTGGGGATGATGACCTGCCTGAGTGTGGTGGGAATGTGCATCTCCCGGAGCAGAGCCAGAAAGGCAAGCGGCATCTGCATCGAGCAGCCCACGTGCTTGCGGTATTGCTCCTCGGCGGTGTATTTGATGTCCAGAAGCACGCGATCACACACCGCCAAAAGCGCGCGCGTCCGATCGGAGAGAAGGCTTCCCGACGTGTCAAGGCAGGTGTTGATGCCCTCCTTGTGAGCAAGCGTAAACAGCTCGGTCGCAAAGTCCGCCTGACAGAGCGGCTCGCCGCCCGAAAGCGTGATGCCACCCTCTGAGCCAAAATACTCCTTGTAGCGCACCGCCCTTGCGATCAGCTCGTCGGGCGTGTATTCCCTGCCGCCCTCAAAAGCGTGCGTGTCGGGATTATGACAACACCCGCACCTGAGATTGCACCCCTGCAAAAAGATCGCAAAGCGCACACCGGGACCGTCCAGCGCCGCCAGACTCTGTATGGAATGTACGTGTCCCTTTGTCATGTTATACGCTCTCGTGGAAGGTACGGCTGATGACCTCGCGCTGCTGCTCGCGCGAGAGCTTGCAGAAGTTAACCGCATAGCCCGACACGCGGATGGTAAGATTGGGATAAGCCTCGGGGTTTTCGTAGGCCTTCATCAGCGTCTCGCGGTTCATCACGTTGACGTTGATGTGATGCGCCTTCTTGGCAAAATAGCCGTCCAGAATGGATACCAAATTGCCCACGCGCTCCTCCTCGCTTCTTCCCAGCGCCTCGGGCGTGATGGAGAAGGTATTGGAAATGCCGTCGCGGCAATTGTCATAGCTGAGCTTGGCCACCGAGTTGAGCGAGGCCAGCGCGCCGTTTTCCTCGCGACCGTGCATCGGATTGGCACCGGGCGCAAAGGGCGCGGACGCCTTTCGCCCGTCGGGCGTAGCGCCGGTGTTCTTGCCGTACATCACGTTGGAGGTGATGGTCAGCACCGAGAGCGTGTGGATGGCGCCGCGGTAGGTGGGCGTCTTGCGAAGCTCGGTGATCATTTCGTGCGTAAGCTCCCCGGCCAGAAGGTCGACCCGATCGTCATCGTTTCCGTACTTGGGGAAATCCCCCTCGGTCACAAAATCCACGATAAATCCCTTTTCGTCCTTTACGGGCTTCACCTTGGCAAACTTGATCGCACTGAGCGAGTCGGCCACCACCGAAAGGCCCGCAATGCCAAACGCCATAAAACGCTCGACGGCGGTATCGTGAAGCGCCATCTGGATCTTCTCGTACGCGTATTTATCGTGCATATAGTGAATGACGTTCATGGTGTTGACGTACAGATGCGCCAGCCAGCTCATATAGTGGCTCAGACGCGCGCGCACCTCGCCGTAGTCAAGGCTCTCGCCACCCAGCACCGACATCTGCGGGCCGATGTGAATGCCGCCCGTGGTATCGTAGCCGCCGTTGAGAGCGATCAGAAGCAGCTTCGCGAGGTTGCATCTCGCGCCGAAGAACTGCATCTGCTTGCCCAGCTTCATGGCCGAAACACAGCAGGCAATGGCGTAATCATCCCCATAGATCGGGCGCATAACGTCATCGTTTTCGTACTGAATGGAGTCGGTATCCGCCGAAACCTTGGCGCAAAAGCGCTTAAAGGGCGTAGGCAGAGCGCCCGACCAAAGCACCGTAAGGTTGGGCTCGGGTGACGGCCCCAGCGTGTAAAGCGTGTTGAGAATGCGGAAGCAGCCCTTGGTAACGAGAGACCGTCCGTCCTCGCCCACACCGCCGACCGCCTCGGTGATCCACATGGGGTCACCGCCGAACAGCTCGTTGTATTCGGGCGTGCGGAGGTGACGGGCAA
>CAJGDZ010000239.1 GCA_904502055.1 uncultured Clostridia bacterium
CTTTTCCTCGCCATGCTTGCAGGTGGCATCGTGCCAATGATTATCGGCATCCGACGACCACTCTGTGGCGAAGGAATGATTATGAAGAGCGATGGGAAGTACGATTGCACAGGTTGTTCCGACAACCAATGCCGCCGCAATAACGATGGATACGACCTTATGAGCCACTATCCATGCCCAAATCTTGCCAAAAAATGCTTTCATTGTTTTTCTCCTTTATTGTATTTATTGTATTTTTTAAGCATATTTTTCATTAAGCTTGACGGTTTCGAGAATTTCGATGAATGGCGGCTTGCCCTTCATCATACGGATGTAAGGATCGTTGGTGTCCACCCTTACCTGCCCCGACATACCGTGTGCCGTGCCGTCAGTGTCAAGAATCTCCACATAGAAGTACCAGACCACCGTGTCGAGATTTGCGTGCTTTTCCGGGCAGAAGAATTTTATCAGCCTGCCGGGTCGCTTTATCTCGAAAAGGAAGTAGGGACGCTCTGCGTCCTGTGGCACCGTGAACATTGGGAAATCCTCCTCAAAGTACATGGAGAACTTTTCGTGCGGCTCGTTTACAAACAGATAGTCGGTGACGGTTTTGTCTTCATCGAAGAGATATTCAAGCCCCTTAATCCTCGGAAACTCAAACTTACCGAATAGGATTCGCTTCTCACTCACACATCACCACCTCCAATCTTATAAAAGACCGAACCCATCCTGATTACATTTTACTATACATGCGGGTGCTTGTCATCACCCCGCACGGGTGAAATATCCCATATCAAGGGGTGAAAAAGGGGTGAAAATAAAAAGCCCGCCACAAAAGGCGGGACAAATCGGGGCAATTTTCGGGCAAAAAAAGACGGCGAAAGCAAAATTCGCCGTCTTTTGTAAACTTTTGTTGTCATTTTAGTTATTAAGAAGCAGTGCGTAAAGCTCCTCGCGGCAGGTGACGCCAAGCTTCGAATACAGGGTTCTGGTATAGGTCTTGACCGTGTTTTCCGAGATACATAGCCTATCGGCTATTTCCCTTCTTCGCTTGTTGTCGAGGATAAGCTCAAGGATTTCCCTCTCGCGGGGCACAAGCTGCTCGCCGCTCTTGATGGCGAGAAGCACCTTTCCGATTTTGACATCCATCGGCATTGTGGCGATATCCACGCCAAGACGCTCTCTGTCGTATGTTGCGGGGGTGGGGACATCCGTCCTTCTGACATAGTCCTGCATCATCCAGTAAAGCAAAAGGAGCATTATCTCGGATGCGATATAGGTAAGCGAGAGAAATTCGTAATCCCAGCTTACAAACTTTTCAAACAGCCAAACGATGATGTTGCTGCAAACAACGCCGGCGATAAAGCCCGCAAACTTTGCATCGCCCATTTTCCTCTTTCTTGCGGAATAGATAATGGTGACTATCATTGCGACAAAGTAGCCGACAAGGTAGACGGTATAAACGGGGTGCAGGGGTCCGTATTCCTTCACAAGCTTTGTAGAGCCGTCGACAATCTCGATTGCCACGCTTGTGTAATACCACGGGATAAGGTCGGTCAGTGCGACAATCAAAAACATGACCGCACCGAGCGAAACACAGGTGATGATGTGTGCCCGCTTTATCTCAAAGCCGCAAAGACGGACGATGGTAAGAAACATGCACATGCAGAGAAAAACGCTGCCAAAATATGCGACCTCGTTGCCAAAAATGGCAAACTCCAGGGTCTTTGATGCGGAAAGAACGGTGTACCCGAGATTGACCACCGCCACGCAAACATACAGCATAGTCATCCAGAATTCCTTGTTCTTCACCATCAGGCAATAGGCAATGAGCAAGCCAAGTGCCAAAATGAAGCTTATAATATATCCAACTGTCACGGGCTCACCCTCCATTTTTCTTTGGTCTAATTATTATATCATATAAAAGTATGCTTTTCAAGTGTTTTCTTTATAAAGTTGGGGAAAGGGGCAGCCTCCATGTTCACTATCGCAAAATACAAGCCTACACCGAGCGAGGAAACGGCGGTATCCCGAGCAGATCCTACACCGTAGGGGAGGGCCTTGGTCCTCCCGTTACATAGCAGGAATTATAGCAAGGTAGTACAGAGAGGGGCATCCTGATCGTAGCATAGCGAAGTCGAACGCGAAGTGCGATGCAAAGCATCGGGATCTTGTATAGATAGACTTTCCCAGACACCTCATCCGACACTCCGCGCCCCCCTTCTACCACCGGAGAAGGCTTTCGGGAGGAGCAAGCC
>CAJGDZ010000240.1 GCA_904502055.1 uncultured Clostridia bacterium
CCTTTATCAATACGGGGCGGGGCGCGCAGGTCGTGGAGGACGGTCTTGTGAAGGCGCTCACCGAGCGCCCCGACCTTGTGGCGGTGCTTGACGTGACCGAGCCCGAGCCGTGTGATCCCTCTCACCCCTTCTACACGCTTTCCAACTGCTTTATGACACCTCATATCGCGGGAAGTCTTGGCGGCGAGGTCGTTCGTATGGCGGAATATATGGCAAGGGAATGCGAAAGCTACGTTAGCGGCAAGCCGTGTAAGTACGAGGTTACCGAAAAAATGCTGGAAACTATGGCATAAAAAGGAGAGAAAAGGTTATGATTCGATCGGAAAAGGACTACTGCCCTTATGATAAGAGTGCCGCCGAGGCGTTTTTGGCGCTTTCCGAGGCGGGAATGACGGCGGTCTTTCTGTATTCGGGAAACGTTTGTGCCGGCGGCAAGATCACGCCTTATGACGGGAAGGACAGCGCGATAATGACCATCGGGATCGGCGGCGAGTCGCTGGTTCCCACCCTCTTTTTCACGCGCTTCCTCGGCGGCAAATTTGAGGGTGACGGACAAAGGGGAACTCTCTGTGTCAACGAAAAGACGCTTGAGATGGAGTCGGGAAGATGTGAAGCGATCCTCAATGGGACGGCTCACACGCTGACGCTTGCCCCGATCTGCAAGGAAGGGAAGCTGTATCTTCCGCTGGTGGAGACGGCACGTCTTTTTGGCTATGAGGTGGGGAGCTATTACGAAAACCGCCTGACGGTACTGGGTAATCCCGAGCACATCCGCGCGCTTGACGAGGATGCGGCACTTTCCAATGCGGGCGCGTATCTGGTGTGCGGTCTCTACGATCCCAAGACCTGCACGGGCGAGGACTACCGTGCCGCGCGTCTCAATTGGCGGCGCTTTTTGGTTGGAAGTCCTGCGCTCAACGATATGTCCATCCCTGCCATCGCACAAAAGATCAACGATGTCAGCAAGCGTTGCCGTGAAAAGTGGGAAACGCTCAATCGCGGCGGGGACCGCGTCATCCTTTGGGGTGACAGTGCGCCCACCGAGTCGGCGGATCTGATGCATCAGTCGCTGGCGGTTGCCGATCTTGCCAAGGGCTGGGGAACCTTTGGAAGCGAATATTATCACAACGAGGAACTTTACCGCGACATCGTGGATGCGGTGTGGTGGCTGTACTATCATATGTACGGCGAGGACATCGTGGAAGGTACGGGCTGGCGCTCGGCCAAGCTCTTTAACTGGTATCACTGGTTTACGGCATTTGCCGAAAACCTCACCGACGTGCTCTTTATTATGGAAGATCCCGACCTTGACCGCGTAGCCTTTACGCTGGAGGATAAACGGAAAATTTTCAAGACGTGGGAGTGGCTTTCCACCTTTATGCTGAACGGCGAGGATCGCTCCACGGTGCAGGGGCGCACGGCCATTTACGCCAAGGTGGCGCTGACGATCGAGGATCCCGAGAGAATGTATGCGGTCTATGCCGATTACGATATGTATCTCGGGCTTACCGAAAAGGGCGACGGACCGCGTGTGGACTATACGCATTGGTGGCACGGCTTCCCGTATAATATTTGCTACGGTGCGCACAATCTCGACCGAATGATGCGTGTCAATGCCGCGCTCTCGGGCACGGGACTTGCCTTCCTGAACCCGAAATTTTACGGCTGGTTCAACAACGTCAAATATATGTACGAGCCCGCGATGTATAAGGGGCAGGCGATGCTGGCGCTCAACGGTCGCTTTGTTTCGACCTCGGAAATGTATATGGGCGCGTGGATTTTGGTGCGTATGATGCTGATGATCGGCCTCTTTGGCGAGGATGAGGACAACTACGTTCGCGACATGATCCGCCGCCACGCCGACAAGCCCGAAATGGTGGCGCATATGAAGGACCGCGGCTTTATCTGCAACTGTGCGGAGCTTGACAAGATCCTTGCCGAGCCCGTCTCGCACGCCAAGGCAAACTACGAATACGCGCACGCTTGGTTTACGGGTGACCGCGCGGCGTGGCACCGAAGCAACTGCGCGGCGGCGTTTTCCTATTCCTCCAAGCGTGAGGCGGCTTACGAGTGCATCAACGAGCAGAACATGACGGGCTGGCACATGGGTGACGGCGCGGTGTATCTGTATACCGATTATGACCGCCACCAATATGACGGTGTCAACTTTATTTATAAAAACCGAGAGATCGCGTATCATTTGCCC
>CAJGDZ010000241.1 GCA_904502055.1 uncultured Clostridia bacterium
AGCTTGCCGTCGTTGGACGCAAAGATCCAGTGCGCCAGCAGGCCCTCCTCGGTGTTGGTTACGCCGTTTTCGTAGTCTGCTTTGATCTGTGCTGCGGTGCGGCACTCGGCAAACAGGGTGAGGGACGCCAGCTCGCCGCGGAAGAAGTAGGGCTGACCGTTGCGGTTGTCGTTGCCGATCACAAAGGGCAGATCCACAAGACGCACGTCAAGGTCGCCGAGAAAGAATTCGATGCCCGCTATACTTTGCGCAAACTCACCGTTGAGATAGCAATGGGCAGAGCGATCGCGTGCATCAACAGTCAGGGCCACGTGCACCCATTCGCCAACGGGGAGAACGGCTTCGGTAAACTTGACGGTGCGCAGCTCCTTGCCATCGGGATCGCTGTGATAACCCTTATTTTGGTTGTTTGTGTCATACAGCTCCTTCCACTCCAGCGTGGGATAGTAACCGTTTGTTCCCTTCAAAACAGCAAAATGGAAGTAAGGCATAACGGGAAAGCCCGAATAGTTGCTGAAAATGCTGCCAAGGCGGCTATCGCCGTCGGCATACGGGGGCAGCGTTTCGGGGATATAGAGCCACGTTTCGATCGTATGGGGAACAGCATTCAGCTTGCCGTTCATATAATACATCTCGTTGTCGTTAAAGGTCACGCCCTCGGTGGGGGTACCTGCTGCCGCAGAGATGGGCAGTGCCGCCAACAGGGGCAGCATCATACAGACCGTCAGCAGTATCGCCAAAAATCGTTTCATCGTTGTTCTCCTTTCTGTGTGCGCCTGTGCGCACGGTGATTTCAGTTTAGCACAATATCATTGACAAATCAAAACAAATGTTGTATAATTGTGGCAAGAATTTGTCATTATGGGGTGGATGTAGGTGAAAAATTGCGTTTATCATCAGCTTGAAAACACCGCAACGTTCGAGCTTTGTACAGATGTGCTGACCGCCAAGGATAAGGGGGCTGAAACGCCGCATTTCCATAAAAACTTTGAGATCCTGCTGGTCACGCGGGGGGAGTGCCACTGTGAGATCGGTGACGAGCGGCTGGTTTTGCAAGAGGGCGAGGCCGCCTTTATCCTGCCCTTTCAGATACACGGTATTTTGCCGGCAGAGGGGGGCGAGGTGCGCCGCGTCAGCCTTCACGATCATCTCATTTGGTCGCTGGCTTCTGCGTTGGATGAAAAAATGCCAAAACAGCCAAAATTTGTGCCACCCTTGATCGTGCGGGGCTTTTTTGCCGATCAGCTTTATGCGCTGTACGGCACCAAGGAGGTCAAGATCCGCCGCATCCCCGCCGAGCAGCGTATGATGGTCAAGGGGTGCCTTTACATTATGGGAAGCGCTTTTTTAGAGCAGGCAGAGCTTGTGCCCTCCCGCAGTGCCGATGCGCTGATGACCACCGTGGTGCAATATATTGCCGATCATTTTAAAAATGATATTTCTCTAAAGGACGTGGCCAAAGAAACGGGATACAGCTATCATCATCTGTCGCGGATGTTCAATCGGATCTTTGGCATCAATTTTAAATCTATGCTCAATCAGTATCGGCTGGAATATGCCTATTCCATGCTGCAGGATACCCGCCTTCCCGTGTCGCAGATCGCCTTTGAAAGCGGGTTTCAAAGCATCCGCTCGCTGGATCACGTCTGCCGTGAGATGTACGGCCGCTCTCCCTCGGAAATGAGAAAGGCGCATTATGTTTGATTTTGCCGTTTTTTCTCTTGACAATGATAGGGAAATATGATATCATTTTTTTGTGATTACATCATATTTTAAGGAGGACGGCATGGGAAAAGCGGATATGGAAGCCATGCAGGCAAAGATCGCCGCAGGCGAAGAAAGAGAAAGGAAGAAAAAAATGAAAGAAAAGCAGAAAAAGCTAAAAGAGAAAAAGGACGGCTTCTTTAAGGATTTTAAGAAGTTCATCACCAAGGGCAATATCGTGGATATGGCCGTCGGCGTTATCGTTGGTAGTGCGTTTACCGCCATCATCAATGCGCTCAGCAACGGTATCCTCAAGCCCATTATCAACTGGATCCTTGCCAGCATTCTCGGCACCGATTCGCTCAGCGAGGTCTATACGTATCTGAAAACCTCCTACAAGCTGGATGAGGCCGGCGCAGTCCTGACGGATGCCGAAACCGGTCTGCCCGTGATCGATCTTGCCAACTCGATCTACATCGATTGGGGC
>CAJGDZ010000242.1 GCA_904502055.1 uncultured Clostridia bacterium
CCGAAAAAGATCATGTTGGTAATTCTGCCGCTTCCGACCATACGGCGCACCACGCCGTTTTTTCCGAACAGATGCTCTTGCCCCACGATGTCGTCAAACGACTTCGGGCGCAAAAGGTCGGCAAGCTGAGCGTTATTCATTTGAGCTTACTGGTTGATGGGGCCGAACTCGGTGTTGTTGTCCTCGCCAACGGAAAGGGTATCGGAGTCAACGACCTCAGGCTCGGTGGTCTCCTCGGGGGTGTTCACCTCGGGGGTGGTCTCGCCGCCCTCCTCGGGAGTGGTCACGTCGTCGCCGGCATCGACCGTCGTATCAGCGGGATCGCCGCAAGCTACGAAGGTAAGGCAAAGCAGAACGGCCAGCAGCGCAATCAGAATCTTTTTCATGTTAAAAACTCCTTTAGCATTTTATATATAAGTCATTTTATCATATTTTTCGGCTCTTGTCTATAGTTTTTTTCTTTTTTTTGAATATTTTTGGCACAAACTCCTCGCAAAGCGCGTCCGGGTGTGCCTCGGCGTGACGCTCCAGAAGGACAAAAGCCAGCACCGCCATCATGCCGAAGGGGATGGGCATAAACTCGCCCGGATCCGTTTGAGAATACAGGAAAAGCGAGAGTGCGGTGAGTGAAACGGCCAACGAGCGGGCATCGGGGCGATAGAGCATAAGGCGCGCGCGCGTGCCAAGAAGCACCGTATAGCCGAGGACGCCGCAAAGGCCGAGGCTTCCGAGGATCTGCGGAAAATACATATGATACCACACGATACAGCCCGATACCAGGTAGTGCATATCGATATTTTTTTGGGAGAGAATGCCGACGCCAAAGAAGGGGTGTGAGAGGAAATCAGCGGTTGCCTGAAGAAGGAGCGAAAGCCGTCCCTCGTTCAGCTCCGGATCCAAAAGGGCTGCCGGGAGGTCGCGGAGGATCTCCGTTAGCCTTTCCGGATTAAAAACGGGCAAAAGTTTTGAAAAAAGGATGAGTGTAAGTGCAAGTGTGCCGAGCAGGATGACGGCATTCACACGCTTGACCGGGCGTCCGCCCTCGCTTTTAAAATAGTAGATGAGACAGAGCAGCAGGAGAACCGTGCCAAAGAGGATCGCCGTGCGCGAGGTGGTGCAAACGAGCGAGAGGTAAATCAAAAGCCCCAGCACAAACGAGAAGATGCGGCTCGCATTCGGAAGGGCTCGCTTGCTTGCGAAATAGAAGGGAGCAGGAAGCCCCATGATCATAATGTTGCCCAACGAGTTGCGGAAAAGCAACTTGTCTCGAATGAACTTGAAGGTGATGGGGTCGGCCTCAAGCTCGGAGATGCGTAGCAAAAGAACAACGGCACACAGAAGGCCCGTGAACAGCATTTGCCAAAGGAAGTGCTCATAGGGGTCATAGCTCTTTTCTCTTTTATAATGGGAAGAAAAGAGAAAATACAGCAGAACCGAACCAAAGGAAAGCCCAAAATAGTAAAATGCGTTTGTGGCGCTTGCCACAGGCGAGGCAAGGTCGGCGGCGCAAAGGCCGCCCACAAGGATCGCCGAGCTCGCGGCAAAAAGCCCCCAAAGTGAAAGTCCGTTCCGAAGCGGCTTGCGGTAGACAGTCAAATGGAAAATCAGACCGATGGCAGGACAGATGCCCCACGGAAAGAGGTAGGAAAGGATGGTTTCCCAGTTCATAAACAGCGTCGCGCCCTGACACATCACCATAAGAAACGGCGTCATGGCGGCGGCGAAATCGTCGCAAAGCAAAAGGGCCAGCCCAAAAAGCTGGGCGCCTATCACAATGCCCGTCATGGTGTGCGCCTCGCCAAACGCGGCGCTGATCGCGGCCACGGCGGCCGAGAGCAGGATGAACGCAGGCGAGAGCAAAAAGCCGCGCACCGCGCGAAGGGGCGCGGAAGCTCGACTCTTGCCTATCCTTATTCGAGTGTCCGACGGATAAAAATACGGACTTGTCATAAGCATCCTCTCTGTGACGAACAAATTGAAGTTTGTCGGGGAGTTTTGTTTGCAAGGGAAACGTGCCTCCGGCGGGGAACTTTTTGAAAAAAGTTCCACAAAAACTTTTGCTGAATGGGTCTGCACAAACTACACGTCATTTTGAGCCGTGAGTCACGATACGGAAAAGAGAGCGAGCTCTCTTTTCCGTATCGAGGCTCGCGGCGTAAATGTTCTTCACGCTTTAGCGTGAAGAAC
>CAJGDZ010000243.1 GCA_904502055.1 uncultured Clostridia bacterium
CCCGTCAGCGCAAGGTCGGCAATCCGACAAAGAGAGCTTGCTCTCTTTTCGGCTTGCAGACCTCGCGCGCCCGAGACCTTCTCACGCGTGAGAAGGTCTCAAAATGACTCGGATATCGGATCATACGTTGTTTTCGCGTTATCCTTCGGGCTCCGTATCAAGCGTAGCCGTTTTGCCTGTAGGGAAAAGTTTTGCGGAGCTTTTTCAAAAGCGACCGTATCCCCAGCCAACTAAAACACTTCGATAAATCAAAATTTGAAAATCAAGAAAGGAATTCTTTTATGAAATACACGCCCAAGAAGGAACCGTCCCCCAAAAACGTGGTATCGCCGTCGGTCATCAAGCGCCTGCCGCGCTACTTCCGCTACCTTCGCATTCTCATTCGCGAGGGCAAATCGCGCATAAGCTCGGGCGAGCTGGCCGAGATGATGGGCGTTACCGCCTCGCAGATCCGTCAGGATCTCAACTGCTTTGGCGGCTTTGGCCAGCAGGGCTACGGCTATAACGTTACCTACCTTTATGCCAAGATCTGCGATCTTTTGGGCGTGGGTGCGGGGCTGACCGCCATTATCGTGGGCGCGGGAAACCTCGGGCGCGCGATCGTGCGCAGCTCCATGTTTGAAAAGCGCGGTGTGGACGTGGTCGGTATGTTTGATGTCAATCCGCTGTTTCTCGGGCAAGACGTGGGCGGCGTTTTGGTCCACCCGATGCAGGAGCTGGACGACTTCTGCCGCAAGCACAAGATCGATATTGCCGTGCTGACGCTCCCCAAGGAGGCCGCCGCCGAAACGGCCGCCGCGCTTTTGGGGCTTGGCATTACGGGCTTTTGGAATTTTACGGGACAGGAGCTGGAGCTGGGCGAGGCCGCCGTGGTTGAGAACGTGCACCTTGGTGACTCGCTGATGACGCTCTGCTACCGCATTTGCTCGGAGGAGGAAAAGAATGGAAAGTAAATTGCTTTACGGCGAAAAGCCCTTTGTGTGTCCCTCGCTTTCCGAGCAGGCCATTCTTGCGGCCGATCCCGAGGCACTTCGCCTTCTTCTGATCCTCTCACAGGATCGGGAGCTTTGGTCAGCACCGCTTACGACGCTGGCCGAGCGCGCGGGCCTTTCCGGGGATCGCACCAAAAAGGCGCTGACCGCACTTGCGGGTCTTGGCGTGCTTGCGATCGACCTTTCGGAGGGAGAGAAGCCCAAAAAGCCGAGTGCGCCCAAGGCCGCCGACAAAAAGACCAAGGTCAGCGAGCTTCCCACCTATACCGACGCGGAGTTTTCGGCGCTTCTGGAAACAAAGACCGAGCTTGCCGACCTCATCACCGAGGCGCAGAATATGCTCGGCAAGATCTTTAACGTAAACGAGACCAAAATTTTCGTCAGCATCGCCGAGGAATTCGGCTTTGACGAGGAGTTTCTTCTGGTTCTTCTGGATTATTGCCGTCGGAATGACCGCAAAAATCTGCGCTACATCGAAAAGCTGGCCACCTCGCTGTATGACAGTGATATCCGCTCGACCGAGGCTCTGACCGAATATTTGCACCGTCGCGAGGCGCTGCAGAACGCGCAGGGACGCGTGCGAAGCATCTTCGGCATCGGCTCGCGCGCGCTGACAAGCAGGGAAAAGGAGTTCATCGCGGCTTGGACCGAGACCTATGGCTTCGACTTCCCGATGATCGAAATGGCGTACGAGATCACCGTCAACGCTACCTCCAAGCCCTCGCTCAGCTACGCCAATAAGATTTTGGAGAGCTGGTACTCCTCGGGACTCAAGACCCCCGAGGACGTGGAGGCCGCCAAGGCGCAAAAGAGCGGCGAAAAGCCTGCGGGCATGAGCTTTGACGTGGATGAATTCTTTAAGGCCGCCCTCGAGCGAAGCTACCGCGACGACAAAAAATAATCTTCAAATTTTGATTTATCGGTGTGTTTGAATGGCTATGCATGCACGAACGTTATCGGATGAAAGGCTCCCTCCGGGAGGGAGCTGGCGCCGAGTAGGCGACTGAGGGAGCCCGCGCGAAAATAGAGTCTGCAAGCACAATGAAGTCGCGCAGGCTCCTTCCACCGCCACAGGCGGTCCCTATCTCACTGCGGCTCGGTCACGCTCGGGCTCTGACTGCCATTTAGGCAGTCATTCACTCCCCTCGCGCCGCTTCGCTACC
>CAJGDZ010000244.1 GCA_904502055.1 uncultured Clostridia bacterium
CACGCGCGCAAAGGCACGAATCAGAAGCTCAAAATTCTTCTGTTTTGAAAGTCTGCCTGCGCCAACGATAGTCTTTTCCTTTTTTCCCTCATATTTTGGACGTATAAACGCGGGATTGATGGCGTTTGGTATTATCACCGACTCTACGCCTTTCAAATAAGGCATATACCAAGCCTTAGCGTCCTCGGTCTGAAAAACAAAGCCCGAGGCTCTTGATGTTAGCTTTTGTAGCTTTTTTTGTGTTTTCGGTGAATAGACCTTTGGGTCTGCTCGCTCTGAAACGATGATAGGAGCCTTGGTCAAATTTGAAAAACGCAGTATCAGCTCTGTTGTGACGGGTAACATTACAACGTAAGCGTCAACATTCTGCTTTTTCATATAACGGCGCAAACGCAAGATGCGCTTGGCGTTATTGACTAAAGCGTTACTTCTTTCCTCGTTGGGTAAAAGCGGCGAGTATTTTATGCCGTCCCGTAGCGGTTCAGCCGCCACAGTGTCTCCCATGGTCAATATTTCAATGTCGTGACCAAAATCGCACAGATGGTTTGCCAGATTACAAGTAACGCGCTCTGCACCGCCTCCGGAAAGTGCGCTGATAAATATTGTGATTTTCATAATATTTCTTACTTTCAAAAACAAATTACTACTTTTTCGAGGGCAATGTGATCCAACTGCCAAAGGTATAATCCCACTCAACAGGGTCAAACGGCTTGGTGCCACTCCAATGGAAGAAGGTCATCTCGCCAAAATACACCCGTCCGTTGACCTCATAAAAGTCCACGCGAACCTGCGGCAATCCCCGTGACAGCTTATCTGCCAAGGCATGCATCTCGTCAAAGCACTGCGGCTTTTCGGGAAGCACGTCCGCATTGGGGTGTCCGTTGCGGAAATCCAAATGATTATAGTCCATATCGAAGAAATCAAACTTGGTCTCCTCGGTCTCACTGCCTCGCTCGGTGGCGATAAACATAGCGCGTGTCACGCCGTCAAAGGAGAAAAACTTATAGTCACGCAGATCGTGGGTCGCCTCATTCTCCATATACTGCTCCGCGATAATACGGGGCTTGACGTTCTTATAGGGCCACTCGCGGTTGGTGCTATAGGGGTTTCTTGCCAACGCAATCTTAAACTGCTTTCTCGCCTTATCCTTGTCAAAGGTCGCCTTATCCTTGACAATGGCAATACCGCCGCTGTCGTGAGTGCATTTGAGAACAAAGCGGTCGGGAAGCGAATCAAAATCAATATCCTCAAAACGATCCCAAACGCCAAGCGTGGGAATGATATATTCCTCGCCAATGACGTCGGCTATGTACTTTTTGACCTCATACTTATCCACAAGCGTGGTGTACAACGGATTTTTGTCATATACCTTGAGCCATTGCAGCTTTTCGCTATACGTCTTGGGATTCTTCCAATCCAACTTATAACCGAACTTGCGCTTGAATTTATAGGACAGCCACATCTTGGTGGGAAGCAACGCCACCACCTTTTTGCCCAGTTCCTTTACTGTTTGATTCATACCGTTTCTTCCTCTTTTTCTTCAGTAGTCATATCTTGTGCCGAAATATTTAACACCTCGTTCCAAAGTGTCATCACACGACCTTCGGAAAGCGTATCCAGCAATTCGCGGTTGGCGCGGCTTGTCTCGTCCCAGCAGCTCTCGTCGGAAAGCATTTTTGCCATGGCATCCACAAGTGCCGCCTCGTCACCCACAGGAATGACAATGCCGTTTTCCTCTCCCACGATATCCTTCGCCACGCCCGTGGAAAAGTCGGTGGAAATGACGGGAATGCCCGACGCCATTGCCTCTGCCAACGCGTTTGGGAAGCCCTCAAAATCCGAGGACATAACGTAAAGCGCCGCGTCGGCTATGTAGTGCATAACGCCTTTTTTGACACCCATCAAGCGGGCTCGCTCCTGCAAGCCGAGGGCATCGATCTGCGCCTGAAGCTCTCCCTCCAGCGGTCCGCCGCCATAGATTTCCAACGTGTAGTCGGAAAATTGCTCGGGCAGCTCGGAAAAGGCCTGTATCAGCATTTTGAAATTCTTCTGCTTGCTCAGCCGTCCCACGCCAACAACGGTATGACGGCGCTCCCCCTCGTGACGGGGCGGAATGGCGTCCGCGGCG
>CAJGDZ010000245.1 GCA_904502055.1 uncultured Clostridia bacterium
AAAGCCGCCGCGGCGGCTTCCCGTCTAAAATGACGTGAAGTTTAAGCAGACCCATTCAGTTAAAGTTTTTGCGGAGCTTTTTTCAAAAAGCGACCGTATCCCCGGCCAACTAAAACACTTCGACAAATCAAAATTTGAAAGAGAAGAATTATGAAGGAAGAAATTGCGATTTTAATAGCGGCGGGCAAGGGAGAGCGTATGCGCCCCGTGACCGAAAAGACACCAAAGCCGCTGGTGGCGGTGCACGGTGTACCCATGATCGAAACGGTCATCGGGGGGCTTTTGCGCCGAGGGGTGAAGAGAATTTACATCACGACGGGGTATCTTGGGGAGCAGTTTTCGTATCTGCCCGAAAAATATCCCAATGTGACGCTGATCGAAAACCCCGAATACACGGTGAAAAACAACATTTCCTCGATCTGGGCGGCGCGCGAGGTGATGGGGGAGAGCGATTGCTTTGTTTGCGAGGCCGATCTGTTTGTTTCCGACCCGTCGATCTTTGACGCGAAGCTCAGGGGCTCCTGCTATTTTGGCAAATTTGTCGAAGGATACTCGGGCGACTGGCTGTTTGACACCGATGCGAGCGGTCGCATCACGCGCGTGGGCAAGGGTGGCGCGGACAGATACAATATGTGCGGCATCTGTTATCTTCTGGCAAAGGATGCGAAAACCGTGCGCGATGCGGTGGTGGAAGCCTATCGCGGCGCGGGCTACGAGCAAAAATACTGGGACGAGATCGTGGACGAAAATCTTTCGCGGATCGACATGACGGTGCACCCCGTGCCGCCCTCCTCGATCGTGGAGATCGACACGGTGGCGGAGCTGAAAGCCATAGACAGGAGCTATGAAAACGTATGAAATTGGATTTTTTAAAGCGGTTTGACTTTTTTGTCGGTGTGCCCGACAGTCAGCTGAAGCCGCTTTGTAACTATTTGATGAGCACCTACGGTGTGGGCGACAAGCACCTGATCGCCGCCAATGAGGGCAACGCCGTCGGTCTTGCGGCGGGCTACCATCTTGCCACGGGCAAGGTGCCCGTCGTCTATATGCAGAACAGCGGCGAGGGCAATGCGGTAAACCCCCTGCTTTCGCTGATGAACGACAAGGTGTACGGCATTCCGTGCCTGCTCATCATCGGATGGCGCGGCGAGCCGGGGGTCAAGGACGAGCCGCAGCATATTTATCAGGGCGAGGTGACCCTGAAGCTGCTTGAGGATATGGACGTGGCGCATTTTGTGATCGACAAAACCACGGACGAGGCCGCGCTTCTCTCAAGGCTTGACGAGTGGGAGAGCCTTTTTGCCGCAGGCAAGCAGGCGGCGTTGGTCGTACGCAAGGGCGCGCTGGAATTTGACGGCAAGGTGACCTACAAAAACGACAGCAAAATGCTTCGCGAGGACATCATTCGCCGCCTCTTAGTGGCGGCGGGGGACGGCGTGGTGGTTTCGACCACGGGCAAGGCCTCGCGCGAGCTGTTTGAGATCCGCGAGGCGCGCGGCGAGGGACACGGCAAGGACTTTCTGACCGTGGGCTCAATGGGGCACGCGTCCTCGATCGCGCTCGGCATTGCGCTCCGAAAGCCGCAGACGCGCGTATGGGTGATCGACGGCGACGGCGCGGCGCTTATGCATATGGGTGCGATGGCGCTGATGGGCGAGCGTAGTCCCAAAAACGTGGTGCACGTGGTGATCAACAACGGCGCGCACGAGACGGTGGGCGGTATGCCCACGGTGGCAAGCGCGGTCGACCTTGCGGGTGTGGCGCGCGCGTGCGGCTATCCGCTGGTGCTTCGCGCCGCCGACGAGGCGGAGCTTGAGGCGGCACTTGACCGAATCGCGCACGCAGAGTCCCTGGTGTTTCTGGAGGTGGCTGCCGCCATCGGCGCACGTGAGGACCTCGGTCGCCCCACCACAACCGCCAAGCAAAACAAGCAGGCCTTTATGCAAACACTTGCCGAGCAATAAATTGAAGTTTATCGGGGAGTTTCGCCCGTTGCGACGGGCGACGAGGCTTCGCGCCTCGACCGCGCAAGCCTTTAAAAAGGCTTGACCTAAACTTTTACTGAATGGGTCTGCACAAGCTTCACGTCATTTTGTGCCGCGAGCCTCGATACGGAAAAGAGAG
>CAJGDZ010000246.1 GCA_904502055.1 uncultured Clostridia bacterium
TAGTCCGTTATCCGAGTCATTTTGAGACCTTCTCACGCGTGAGAAGGTCTCAGGCGCGCGAGGTCTGCAAGCCGAAAAGAGAGCAAGCTCTCTTTGTCGGATTGCCGACCTTGCGCTGACGGAAAGCCGCCGCGGCGGCTTTCCGTCTAAAATGACGTGAAGTTTAAGCAGACCCTTGCTGCAAAAGTTTTCGCCCAGCCTTTTTCAAAAGGCTGGCCGCCGGAGGCACGTCCCCCTCACCGACAAATCAAAATTTAAAATCCTTTTTGCTCGGCTCTTGAAATTCTTTTATAAATATGGTAAAATAAATCAGATTTCCGCGAGGAGGGCAAGAATATGGCAAGAAGAAAGAAGAAACCGAGTATACTGGTGTCGCTGATCCTTTTGGTGATCCTGGCGATTGGCGCGTGGCGCGGCGGACTTTTGGGCGACACGCGCGAGCACGAGCCAACCGAGGGAACGCTCGAGGTGCATATCGTTGACGTGGACCAGGCGGACTGCACGCTTCTTATTGGTGAGGCGGGCAACGTGCTGATCGACGCGGGTGACGTGGAGACGGCGGACGAGGTGGCTCAGTATTTGAGAGACCTTGGCATTACCAAGCTGGAATATGCCATTTTCACCCATCCCGATGCCGACCACATCGGCGGCGCGGCGGCCGTGATTTCGGGTTTTGACGTAGCCAACGTCATTTTGCCTGCGCTCCATGAGAGCGACGTGCCCACCACCAAGGTGTACGAGCGTATGATCACGGCGCTTGAGGAAAAGACGGAGATCAACGTTATCCCCGCCACTCCCGGTGAGGTGTATGAGATTGGCGAGCTCAAAATGAAGATCCTTGCGCCGCTCTCCGATAACTATTCCAACATCAATGATTACAGCGTCACGGCGCGCTTTGACTTTGGCGCGACCTCCTTCCTCTTTACCGGCGACGCGCTGGAGAAGGCCGAGGGGGAGATGGTGGCGCGCTATCCCGCAAGTGAGCTTAAGGCTGACTTCTTCCAGGCGGGACACCACGGTGCCAAGAACGCAAACACGCCCGAGTTTATCCGCGCGGTCTCGCCGTCCATCGTGGCGGTCTCTTGCGGCAAGGATAACAAGTACGGACATCCCACAAAGGAGGCTCTCGAGTCGTTTGCGGCCGTGAACGCCACGGTGTACCGCACCGACGAGCTGGGTACCATGATCTTTATTTCCGACGGCAAGGAGATCACAAAGAAATGAAAAGGGTAATCGTTACGGGCGGCTCGCGCGGCATTGGTGCGGAATGTGTACGCCGCTTTTCCGAGCGCGGAGACAAGGTTGTTTTCCTATATAATAAAAGTCTGAACGAGGCAGAGGCGCTTTCGTTTGAAACGGGCGCGTTTGGCATTCAGTGCGACGTGAGCGATGTGGAGGCGCTGAAGGCGGCGCTTGCCGAGGCCGAGCGGGCGCTTGGCGGTGCGGCGGATGTGCTTGTCAACAACGCCGGCGTCTCCCTGATCAAGTTGCTTTCGGACACGAGCGACGAGGAAATGCTTTCGGTTTACAACACCGACCTTGTGGCGGCAACCGTGGCCGCGCGCGAGGTGTCGCGCGGTATGGTTCGCGCGCAAAAGGGATATATCGTCAACATCGGCTCGGTCTGGGGCAGAGTGGGCGCGTCCTGCGAGGCGGTCTACTCGGCGGCAAAGGCGGGGCTTCGCGGCTTGACGCTGGCGCTGGCCAAGGAGCTGGGGCCCTCGCACATCACGGTCAACGGCATTGAGCCGGGGGTTATCCTGACCGATATGAACGCCTCGCTTGACGGCAATACACTGGCGGAGCTTTGCGATGAGACACCGCTTTGCCGTCTCGGAGAGCCGCGTGACGTGGCTGAGGCGGTGCTTTGGCTGACCTCGGGCAAGGCGGATTTTGTCACGGGACAGTGCCTTGGTGTGGACGGCGGATTTGGGCTATAAAAATTTTTTGAAAAAAGTTGAAAAAATTTCAAAAAACCCCTTGACAAGTCAATTGGAAGGTGATATAATAGTCAGGCTCACCGCGCGAGTGGGGGAGCGAAACGGTCATTGAAAATTGAACAACAAAGAGGAAAGTACAAGCATATAAGTATGTGCGAGACGGAACTCGAA
>CAJGDZ010000247.1 GCA_904502055.1 uncultured Clostridia bacterium
CTTAGGCTCTCTGAGGTCACAAAGTGCGCCGATCTCATATCCCTCTGCGATCGCGCCCTCAAGATGTCTCATACCGAAGTTGAGACCGACAATGGCAACAACGTAATTTCCGTTTCTCATAGGTAATTTCCTTTCTGAATCCGCGTCCGCTTGGGTACGCGTTTGTATGTTATTTGTAGTATAACAAATTTTCTGCCGCTTCGCAATACCAAATCCATAAGAAAATTTGAAAAATCAATAAAAATTCTGCTTTTTACCAACAATATTTCTAAAAAAACTTGAAATTTTACAGAGGGTGTGGTCTTATATTGGAAAAGATGGGAGGGAGCTAAATGAATATACGCGGTCTTGAAAATCTTGTGCAGACCTTTTATGAAATTTCGGGTATGGACATTGCCGTGATCGACAGCAAAAACCGTATTGTGGCCCGTCGGTATCTCGGCAACCGCTTTTGTGCGCTCCTGCATCGCTCACCCCAGTGTCTGAAGATGTGTGAGCAGTCCGACTCGCTCCGGATGAGTGAGGCGAGGACAAGCGGCGAGCTGGTGACTTATACCTGTCCCTTTGGCATCTTTGAGGCCATTGCTCCCATCAAAAAGAACGGCGAGGTCGTGGGGTATCTCTTTTTGGGTATGGGACTTGAGGACGGTGAGGGGTGTCACGCCCATCCGCTTTCATGTGCGCTGGAGCACCTGCCGCATGCCGATCGCGGTGAGCTTAAGCGGAGCATCGACGAGATCCCAACCTATTCAAGGGAAAGGCTGATGGCGTACGCCGAAATGCTGCCGATCCTTGCCGAATACATTGAAAATAACAATCTTCTGGAGGGCACGAGCCGAAGCATCGGACAGCTCACCAAGGATTACATCAAGAAAAATCTGAGCCATAAGATCACGCTGGCGGATCTGAGCTGGAATCTTCATTTCAGCACGGTCACGCTGACTGAGCATTTCAAAAAGGAATTCGGTATGACCATTACCGAGTACATTTTGCAAAAGCGTATGCGCAAGGCGGCGCAAATGCTTTTGGGCGATACGGGACTTTCCGTAAAGGACATCTCGGAGGCGTGCGGCTTCGCGGATATCGAGTATTTTTCCCGAAGCTTTAAGCAGTACTATGGAATCTCACCGAGCACGTACCGGAAGCAGGTGAAGGACGAGGGAGGCAAGGAAGGAACATGAAGCAGATTCGGATCACCGTGATGCGTAAGGTCTGTCACAAGGATCTGATCGAGAAATACGAAAACCCGATCGAGCACGCTTGTGATATGCAAGAGGGACAGGTATTCCTGGCAGACGGCTGGAAAAAGCCCGAGGGCTTTTGTGACAGCGCGTGGGACACGCTTTCTCCCTTTGTCATGACGCTGGCGCACGGGGGAGAGAATCTATACGACGGCTGGATGAAAAACAGCAAAAGCGCCATGCTTTCCTGCAACGACGGCTTTCGTCCGGTCAGCTTTTTGCTTGAGGTTGTTGAGGATTCAAAAATGTCTTGACAAGTTGGACGAATTGTAATAAAATAGGTAGTATTATTAAGGAATAAAAGGATTTTCGATTATGTATAAAATTCTAGATAAAAAGCCGCTCAATCCCACGGTGACGCAGATGGTGATCGAGGCGCCCGCCGTCGCGCGCAAGGCCGAGCCCGGTCAGTTTATCATTCTTCGTGTAGATGAAGAGGGTGAGCGCATTCCGCTTACGGTGGCGGATTTTGACCGCGAGAGAGGAAGCGTGACCATCATTTTTCAGGTCGTAGGGGCAACTACGGAAAAACTCAATCACCTGGAGGTCGGGGACTCGCTTTGCGATTTTGTCGGCCCGCTTGGCAGGGCGACTGAGACCGAAAACCTGAAAAAGGTTGCGGTCGTCGGCGGTGGCGTTGGCTGTGCGATCGCCTATCCCGTTGCCAAAAAGCTTCACGATCTCGGTTGTGAGGTGCACGCGATCGTTGGCTTCCGAACCAAGGATCTTGTCATTTTGGAAAAGGAATTTCGTGCGGCGAGTGATAAGCTTGTTATTATGAGCGATGACGGAAGTTATGGAGAAAAGGGTCTTGTAACCGATGCTCTGAAAAGGCTGATCGAGTCGGGTGAGCAA
>CAJGDZ010000248.1 GCA_904502055.1 uncultured Clostridia bacterium
AATCAAAATTTGAACGTCAATTCATTTTAACACGAACGCGCAAAAAAAGCAAGGGAAACCCTTGCTTTTCTCTTTTAATTCTCCAACTGCTTACCGAGGAAGCCTGCGGCGGTCATGATCAGCTTGCCCTCCACGTCACCGCCGACCGTCTCGTGCGGCTTGTTGTCAGCGGCATCCGAGAGCGAGGCCACACAGCCGATGATGTCGCCCTCACTGATGATGGGCATGGCACAGCTGACAAAGTGTGAGCCACCGTCAATGGCAAGGATCTTGGGCGCATTCTCATTCCAAAGATACAGCCCACGCCCCTCCATGATACGCTCCAGCTCCTCCGAAAGACGCTTGTCCGCGTACTCCTTGCGCGACACTCCTGCCGACGCGATCACCGCATCGCGGTCGCAGATGATGACCGCCATCGAGCAGATCTTGTGAAGCGTCTCGGCATACTGCGAGGCAAAGCCCGTCAGCTCCCCGATCGGCGAATACTTTTTAAAGATAACCTCTCCCTCTCGATCGGTGTAGATCTCCAACGGATCCCCCTCGCGGATTCTCATGGTGCGGCGAATTTCTTTTGGGATAACGACTCTTCCGAGGTCATCAATTCTTCTCACAATACCGGTTGCTTTCATAACTATATAAAATTCTCCTTGTTTTCAAATAGTAGGTGATACTATTATTTGCAAAACAAGGAGAATTATACTTTTATCCGCTTCTTCGGATCTGAATTTTTGTTTATCGTCAAGAGACGAGCACGGGTGAATAAGTCTTTCTCCCGTCATTCTCGGCACAACGGCATTCCTTTGTCATTTGAACTGAAGCATTGCGCAGGTCTCCTCGGCCCAGCTGTACTGTGTCATATATTCTCCGTGAAATTCCGGCTTTCCGGTTTCAAGATAGCTGATATAATCACACTTAATGAGTCCCGTATCCACGCGGTAACACGGAGTCTCATGACACAAAACCGCCTCTGCTCCTACCGATTTCAGAGTGTTTTTCAGATCCATAAAGAGCTGGCGCAGGTACGCCGCGTTTTTGGTGTCGTCCGCGTCGTCGGGGAACAGCACGGCACAGATCTGCTTTGCCGTCATTCCCGCTCCGTTTCGGTCAACGAGAAACGCAAGCAGCTCCTTGGTTTTCAATCGCTTAAATATCAGCTTTTCCTCTTTCACGTAAACCTCAAAATTGCCGAAGCAGCTGACCCTAAGGAGCTTTTCCTTTTGGCGAACGCCCTTAATGTTGTCGATCTCCCCTTGCACATCCTCTGCCGCAATCGGCTTCATCAGATAACCCGAAGCATGAAGCTTGAACGCGGGGATGGCGTATTCTTCATATCCGGTACAAAATACGATTTTACAATTCGGGCAAACCGCGATGATCCTTTCCGCGAGCGCAAGCCCTCCCATACCGCGCATATTGATATCCAAAAAGGCAATATCCGCGGGACGGTTTTTAACAAACTCAAGTGCCTCTTCACAATCGGAAAACTTTGTGACCTCTGTAATATCGGGTGAAGCCTCAATGGCCGCCACCAATGCGCCGAGCATCAACGCCTCATCATCAACTGCTATGGCAATCATTTTCTCGCCTCCTTTGGAATGGTTACCAGCACCTTCGTACCAACGCCTACGGTGCTTTCGATCTCCAGCTTACCGTTTACCATTACCTTAAGCCGCTCGCGAATGTTGCGAAGGCCCACGTGCTTTCTCTCATCGATCAGCACGCTTGTGTCAAATCCCACGCCGTCATCCTCCACCGAAATGCAATAATCCGTGTCGGTCTCATAAGAAACCACGCGTATCGTTCCGCCTCTGGGAAGCTTCATCAAGCCGTGCTTGATCGCATTTTCAACAATTGGCTGAACGCTCAGCGCAGGGATGTGGAAATCCTCGGAATTCATTTCAAACGTGAAGGTCATATCGGGGAATCGCACGTTCTCGATGCTTATATAATGGTGAACGTGCTCCATTTCCTGCGACATCCGGATAGGCTTCGGATTATCGAGCTCTCCGAAGTTTCCTCGGAGATATTTTGCAAAGTTATGTACAAGAT
>CAJGDZ010000249.1 GCA_904502055.1 uncultured Clostridia bacterium
CCGTCAGGACAATACCCTTCTTGCCCGCTACGATCTCGACCTCCTCGAAGTAAAGAGATACGGATTCTTGTGCCTGAATGGCCGTATCCGAGGCGGTGATCTTCAGCTTGCCGTCTCCGAAGTTGCTGTTTTCCAAATTCTTGCACACGATGCCGAATACGGCGTTTGTAATGGACATCGTGCCTTCGATATCGTAATCCACCGTCGTGGGAGAGACGATACCGTAGTCGGCATCCAACGTCATATAAAAGTATCCTTGGAGGCAAATGTTGTACCGGGCGTTGACGATCGCTGCGCCGCCGTCCCTCGTGTTGGTCAGAGAGCATTGACCGTGGGCCTCGATAAAGAGCCCACCCGCGATATTCGAAAAGATCACGGCGCTCGAACCGTCCGTCGTGTTGTAGGTAAAGCCCTCACCCTCATAGGAATAATGATTCAGGGTCACATAGGCCCTGCCGAGCGTGAACTCTACGTAGGCATATCCGCCCTCGGGCTCCTCGCTGACGGGCGCAGTGCCGCCAACGGGCAGATAGGTTTGATCTTCCATTTTGACCCCACCGATATAGACCGAGTCGTCCGCTATGCTTGCATCATACGCCAGCTCTGCCGCTGCGGGAAGGATCATCGCGGGGATCATAGACAATATTATTGTAAACATCAATAACATTGCTAACATTCTTTTTTTCATGGTTATCTCCTTAAACTACCGTCTTGTATTTTTTCGGTCGTTTTTTCTGCTGCTTTCACCAGTCGCTTGGGAATTGGCTGTATAGGCGAAACGTTGTTTCGCCTATTTTTTCGTTAATTTCGCGCAGGCACGACCATTACGTTGACCGTCATCGTAAACGCACCGTAGAAAACGGTAATCTCGTACCAGCCTTCTTCTGCCTTGTATTCACCAAGGTCAATAACAAGATCGCTTGCTTCGATCACGGTATGGCGACCGCTCGTTTCAACCGCAACGATATGGAAGTTTGTGAACAATCCTGCGATATCATTTGCGTACTCGCTGTCGGCGGAAATTTCGAGATCGCCGTAACCAACGTGTTTCCCGAGTTCTTCATCCCAAAGATTCCCGTCAAAGTTCCAATGATAAACACCCTTGTCGTAAAGATTCGTGTTTGCATGAAGGTGAAGCGCTTTGACAACACCGCCGAATACCGCGCGGAGTTTCATTTCCTTTTCGACAACGAACGAAATATTTCTGTCCGTGCTGTAGATTTCCCATACGTCATTTTCATAGTCGTATGCTTCCCAACGAACAAAAACGTGGTTTCGTGCATCAAAATCAATAGCCTTCAGCGTAATACGGGTACCTTCTTCAAGCATATCGGAAACCCAGTGGTTGCGATTGCCGTTGTATTCAATGTAACCTTGGCGGCCATCCTCTGCGACAGAAGCGTTCACGTAGTAAGAATGCTTTATAACGGTTACGGTAAGAGTCATCTGGATATCGGTAAGCTTACCTTCATCCTTGTAGGTATAGGTAACGGTATACGTACCTGCTACAGGATCAGCCGTGTCAAGACCGCCGAAATCAATCGCATATTCGTCCGTATTCAAGAAGCCTGCATCAATAAGGCTGTAAGCATATACGCGAATGTAGGAGAGGTCAATCATCTCACCGGAGTAGATCGTGAGCGCATAATCACCATTGTTATTTTGATTGACTCCAACAAGGTCGATTGCGGTTACGGGGGCGCCGAATTTTGCTTGGAGCTTGGTGTCCTTGTTTATGGTAAAGGTATAGGTTGCATCGGTGGAAAGAAGCTCGTACTCAAAATGCGTTTCTTTGTCAATTTCAAGATACCAGCCGAGGAAGGTATAACCCTCTTTGGCCGCTGCGCTAATGGTGATTTCTTCTCCGCTAACGTACTGATACGGCTCTACCTCGTGGGTAAGAGCACCTTCGAAGAGCAACCAACCGTTATCGGGGCTGTCCTGATCGGCAGAGAACGTGTAATCCGCATCATATACCCAAACGGTAACAGCATAGGTGATGCTGGTGTCTGCCTTGTAGGTGTAGGTTATTATGTACTTACCAATAGC
>CAJGDZ010000250.1 GCA_904502055.1 uncultured Clostridia bacterium
GGCGTTGTGCCGCGCGGGCGATTCTAGCTCGCGAAGCGAGGTGGGGAATCGCCCCTACGTAAAATCGCGAACAGCCGCATTGTTGGCGGGAAACCGCCAACCTTGTAGGGACTGGCGTCCTCGACAGTCCGCCATCCACGATTTATAAACGCAACAGCCGCATTGTTGGCGGGGACGGGGTGCCGCGCATCCGTCCGCGTCATCCTGAGTGAAACGGAGTGGAATCGAAGTTTGCGAGGTGCAGCGAAGCAAACGAGCAAACCACAAGGCGCTTGGCGCCGCAGTGGGATCTAAGCAAAAGCGTTGCAGTTCCACACACGCAAAGTAACTTTTCGCAAAGGAAAAGCTTGGCGTGTTCATACCGCGCCCTCGCCTTCTTGGCTCGGTCGAGATCCCTCGGCTTCGCTTTATTGCTTCGCTCGGGATGACCCCTAAAAATTGCGGGATCGTTGGATTTTTTAAAAATTGCACAAACTTGTAGGTTATTCTCGTCTGCGGCGAGCGCGATCCCCGACCAACGCCCTTTTGCCGACATGGCGGCTTCGCTTTTTCTTTTTTGGCAAAAATCCTTTGAAATAGGGTGCGGGGGATGCCTTTTGGCAAAAGGCATCCCCCGCACAATCATCCTATAACTTATACCATTATGGCCCTAATTACCATTTTTCGCCCTCGTGATGATAGGGCGTGCCGACAAAGGCGATCTGTCGGAAATCGTCCGCGTTGTGGCGAATGATATAGTCGATATAGCTTTCCACCATCAAAGCGACCAGGCGGTAGCCCGCCGCATTCATATGCCCTGCCAGATAGAACGTCTTTTTGAACTCGGCATTGAAATCGGGTGCATACTTGCGGAAATCCAGCACGTAGCAGTTTTCAAAGATTTCGGCAAGCTCATACATCGTTTTCTGATGCTTGTCGTAATATCTGCCAAGATCGTCATCCATATGGTGCGAGGGCATCGTGAACAGGAAAAACTTTGCCTTGGGCACCATTTTCTTGTAACGGGAAATGATCGCGGCATAAGAGCCCACGAAGGTGTGCGGATTTTTCTCCGGCTCATCCGTGTGCACGTCGGCAAGCGAGCCGTACTCCATCTCGCCCTCGATCACGCGCGCCATATCGTTCACGCCAAGCGCGATGATATAGGCAGGCGCGGCATATTTTTCATCAAAGAAGCCGCGCTCGTCGGCAAAGCCCTCGATATACGCCTTGGCGGTCATACCGCCCTTGGAGCAGTTGTAAACCGTGGTGCCCGCATCGCGCGCCAAAAACTGTCCCCAGGAAAACTCGTACATATCGTGAAAGATCTTTTTGCCGTCCATCAGCCCTTCCATCTCGCCGGAGGAAAGACTGTCCCCCACGCAAACGATCCTGCGCAGGATACCGCAAAAGCCGCCGTTTTGCACGATCTGATCCAAGGGCAGCTCTCCCTCTTTTTTCAAATAAGCACTAAGATCCATACCGTTGCCCCTCCTTTTTACCAGCGCCCGTAGCCGCTATCGTTATAGAAATTGCTGCCGCCGTGATAGCCGCCGCTGTAATTGCCGCCGCGCGGACCGTTGCCCCGCTTGTTGCCTCTCACACCCTTGACGATCAGCACGACCGCCACCGCGATCAGCACGACCGCCACGATAAAGCCCATGATCATCGGCGCATAGCTGGTCTCCAGCACGTCGGTGGCATCCTCCACCACCACGGCGATGTTGATGCCCGTTTCCTCGCGGAACTGCGCGATCTCCTTTTCCACCGTTGCGGGGGCGATCGTCATCGCGCTTTGATTGTCAAAGCTTTTTGCGGGAGCCGGCACGGTCGGCTCTGTTGCGTATCCACCGTCAACAATATAACCCGCCATCAAATCCAGCACGCTGGCGATGCCGCGTCCCAGTTGGTTTTTATAATTTTCGCGGTTGATGCACTCGTACACCGTATTATCCAGCTCGGCACCGTTGCCGCCGAACATCAGATTGATCTCACGCTCCAAGCCATCACCCACGATTGCCTCATACTTAATTTCATCATACTCCTCGGTCACAAGGAACA
>CAJGDZ010000251.1 GCA_904502055.1 uncultured Clostridia bacterium
AACACCACCTACGGTAAGATCGGTATCAAGGTATGGATCTATCGTGGTGAGGTTCTTTCCGAGGTGAACAGAACCACCGCAAACGCTCCTCGTGACAACAAGGATCGTAAGAACAACTTCCGCAGAGACAATCGCGGTGGTGACAGACGCGGCAATAACAGAAACGATAGAACTCCAAGAGAAGGAGGACGCAGAAATGTTAATGCCTAAAAGAGTTAAATTCCGTCGCGTACAGCGCGGAAGATTGAAGGGTAAAGCATCCCGCGGCAACACACTGTCTAACGGTAGCTACGGATTGGTTGCTCTTGAGCCTGCATGGATCACCAGCAATCAGATCGAGGCAGCCCGTATCGCAATGACGAGATACACCCGTCGTGGTGGTAAGGTCTGGATCAAGATCTTCCCCGATAAGCCCATCACCGAAAAGCCTGCTGAGACTCGAATGGGTTCCGGTAAGGGTTCGCCTGAGTATTGGGTAGCAGTAGTAAAGCCCGGTCGTGTGATGTTTGAAATGGAAGGCGTTGCTCTTGAGATTGCAAGAGAGGCAATGCGTCTGGCATCTCACAAGCTTCCCATTAAGTGCAAGTTCATTAGTAAAGAAGAGAACGGGGAGGGCTAAACTGTGAAAGCAAATGATATCAGAAAGATGAGCGCTGAAGAGCTTGAGACCAAGCTTAAGGAGCTCAAGGGTGAGCTTTTCAACCTCCGTTTTCAGCATGCGATCAACCAGCTTGAGAATCCGCACAAGATCGCGGACGTCAAGAAGGATATTGCTCGCGTAATGACGATTCTTCACGAGAAGAACGCATAAGGAGGGTAAGTCATGACGGAAGAAAGAACACTCAGAAAAACCAGAGTTGGCATGGTCGTAAGTGACAAGATGGACAAGACCATCGTAGTTGCCATTGAGGACAATGTTAAGCATCCGGTTTACGGCAAAATCATTAAGCACACCTTGAAGGTTCACGCACACGACGAGGATAACACCTGCGGCGTTGGTGACAAGGTGAAGATCATGGAGACAAGACCGCTTTCCGCAACCAAGAGATGGCGCCTTGTTGAAATCATCGAAAAGGCTAAGTAATTAATCACGCGAAACAGTAGATACGTCGAAAATCGTATTGAATAGGAGGAAACGCAAAAGTGATACAGCAACAAACATTGATGAAGGTTGCCGACAACACCGGAGCAAAAGAGCTGATGTGCATTCGCGTTCTCGGCGGAACCGGCCGCAGATACGCAAACATCGGTGACATCGTAGTTGCCTGCGTAAAGAAGGCTACTCCCGGTGGCGTTGTTAAGAAGAGCGAGGTCGTTAAGGCCGTTGTTGTAAGAAGCGTGCATGGCACCAAGCGTGCAGACGGCTCTTACATCCGCTTCGATGAGAACGCAGCGGTAATCATTCGAGAAGATAAGACGCCCCGTGGCACTCGTATTTTTGGCCCGGTGGCAAGAGAGCTTCGTGAGAAGGACTTCCTGAAGATCCTCTCGCTCGCTCCCGAAGTACTGTAAGGAGGAAATGCACATGAATATCAAAGCTGGCGATAATGTCATTCTTCTTACGGGAAAGTATGACGAAAAGTTTGATTCCAATGGCGCACCCAAGACCCACAAGGTTATCGCCGTTTCTCCCAAGGAGGGCAAGGTGATCGTTGAGGGCGTCAACAAGGTCAAGAAGCACGTTAAGGCTCGCAGACAGGGCGAAAACAGCAGCATCGTTGAGACCGAGGCAGCTATCTATGCTTGCAAGGTTGCGATCGCTTGCCCGAAGTGCGGTAAGGCTGCAAGAATCGGTTTCAAGGTTCTTGAGAACGGCAAGAAGGTCCGTATCGCTGCACACAAGAAGTGCGGTTATCCGGAAGTATAAGGGGGTAGAGAACAATGGCAAGACTTAGAGATATGTATAAGGCAGAAATTGCTCCCGCCCTTATGAAGAAGTTCGAGTATAAGACGGTAATGCAGATCCCCAAGCTCGACAAGATCGTGATCAACGTTGGTGTTGGCGAGGCAAAGGAT
>CAJGDZ010000252.1 GCA_904502055.1 uncultured Clostridia bacterium
AGGCCAATTAAAAGCGCACTTGTGCGCCGCCAGTAGTATCAGGGCTATGCCCGAAAAGGAAATACCCCCCGTTATACGGGGGGATTTTTATTACTGATTTTTAGCAAAAGAGAGCCTCAACTTGCTAAAAAACGGAGAATTCATAAATTATTAACAAAAAAAGGCAAATAAATTCTTGACAAAAAGCCCGAATGGTGGTAAATTATACTTGTGTTTTGGCACTCAACACGAAAGAGTGCTAAAATCGGTGTAAAAAACAACCATTCGGGCTCTTATTTTTCAAAGGGGAGGTATGAACTCGTGGAAAACAAGGGACTAAGCGAACGGAAAAAGCAAATACTAAAGGCAATCGTCGAGGCGCATATCTCGGGCGGTGAGCCGGTCGGCTCAAAGTATATTGTGGAAAATAAGCAGCTCACCTGCTCGTCTGCTACCATTCGGAACGAAATGTCCGAGCTTGAGGAGCTGGGCTTTCTGGAAAAGCCGCACACCTCCTCGGGACGTGTGCCGAGTGAGCAGGGCTACCGCTTTTACGTGGATTCGCTGTTGCAGCATTACGCCATGACGGCGAGTGAGGTGGCGCAGATCAATCAGATCTTAAAGGTCAAGATGAGCGAGCTGGACGGCATTCTGGAAAAGGCCTCCAAGCTGGCATCCAACCTTACCAACTACACGGGCTTTGCCGTGAGACCCCGTCGCGCGGCAGTCACCATTTCCAAGTTTGAGGCGATCGAGATCGACGAGGAAAATCTGTTGCTCGTTATGATCACCCAGGGCGGAAGCGTCAAGACCAACCGTCTGCGTGTGGAAGGGGGATGCAACCGTGAGTCGCTGGGGCTTTTGACACAGGTTCTCAACGAAAATCTTGTGGGACTTGGCAGTGAGGAGATCACGTTGCCCATTCTGGTCAAGCTGGAAAATGAAATGGGAGACAACGCGCATCTCATCAACCCCGTGCTCAAGGTCATCTACGATACCATGAACGAAACCGACGACGGCGATCTGCGAATCAGCGGTCTCAATCGCCTTCTTCAGTACCCCGAGTTTTCGGACTCCGAGAGCTTTGGTAAGCTTCTGGGGGCGCTTGAGAGCAAGGAGGATCTTGTCAATCTGGTATCGGCGAATGAGACCGATGACGTGAACGTCATCATCGGCTCGGAGAGCGAATATAAGATGATGGGGAACTCCTCGGTCATCTATAAGCCCATTAAGAAAAACGGGCGTACGGTGGGTGCGATCGGTGTCATCGGTCCGCTCCGTATGGACTACGCCAAGGTGCTTGCCACCATCGAGGAGCTGGGCGACAACATTTCAGATATGCTTGGCGAAAACGGAGTCAAGCAGATAGGAGATAAAAATGCAGGAAAACAAGATGGAACAGAATGAAGTAGAGAACGCAGCACCGGAAACCGAAGCTGTGAAAGAGGAGTCCCCAAAAGCGGAGAAGACCGATAAGAAAAAGGTCAAAAAGCTGGAGGAGGAGCTGGCGGCGGCCAACGCAAAGGCCGAGGAGCTCAATGAGCGCTACGTTCGCATGCTTGCCGAGTACGATAATTTCCGCAAGCGCACGGCCAAGGAGCGCGACGGCATTTATTCGGATGCATACATTGATGCGCTGACGAACATTCTTCCCGTGCTTGACAATCTCGAGCGCGCTGAGGGGTGTGAGGATGCCGAGGCACTGAGAAAGGGTCTTGAGCTTACGCTGAAGAGCTTCCGCGATACGCTGGAAAAGATGGGTGTTAAGGAGATCGACACCGCGGGCCCGTTTGATCCCAACCTTCACAACGCGGTCATGCACGTGGAGGACGAGGCGTACGGCGAGAATGCGATCGCCGAGGTCCTGATGAAGGGCTATCAGAAGGATGACAAGATCCTTCGCTATTCGATGGTAAAGGTTGCCAACTAAGGCTACTTAAATAAAAAATTATATTTTTGGAGGATATGTATTATGGGAAAGATCATTGGTATAGATTTGGGTACGACAAACTCTTGCGTTGCCGTGTATGAAGG
>CAJGDZ010000253.1 GCA_904502055.1 uncultured Clostridia bacterium
GGAGCGGTAAATATGCTCCATGCTCTTGAAATAATCCACGTGGTCCATTTCCACGTTAAGAATGATGGCGACGGTAGGATAAAAATCGAGGAAGGAATCCATATATTCGCAGGCCTCGAAGATAAAATGCTCCCGTCCGCCCACGCGCGAAGCACCGCCCATGGACTTCATCGCCGCGCCCGAAAGCACGGTGGGATCCACCTCGGCGTCCATAAACACCTGCGCGCACATGGAGGTGCAGGTGCTTTTGCCGTGCATACCGCAAACGCCGATACGCCGCTCGTAGCCCGTCATGAGGTAGCCGAGATAGTCGGCGCGCGAGATGCAGGGAATGCCCCGCTCCTTTGCCCGCACGTACTCGGGATTGTCCTCGGAGATGGCAACGGTATAGACCACCGCGTCATAGTCCTCGACGTTTTTCGCGTCGTGCCCGTAAAAAACGGCAAGCCCTTCCCTCTCCAGTCGCTCGGTGACGGCGGTCCTCGTTCTGTCCGAACCGCCCACACGGAAGCCACGCAGGGAGGAGATCTGTGCAAGAGAAGACATATTCACACCGCCGATCCCAATGAAAAAGATACTGCGGCAGGTGGCGAGCATCTGCCCGATCCGTTCCTTGCCAAAATGGGTATTGCTGACTGACATTCCGCGTCCTCCCTTACAAGCATAGCATATGCCGCGCGCACGCTGTGCGCCACGGCTCATAACTTATTTATTATATCACAGGTTTCCCAAGTAGTCAATTCATTTATTCGTGAAATTCTGTCCATCTAATACAAAAAATCTACGAAAAATTACAACAACATACACAAATTGTTTACAAATTGCACCCATATTGTTTGAATAATCTTCACAAAATCAGTATATACTGAAGCATAGTTGTTTAAAAGAAATATCAAATTCATCATCAGGAGCAGCAACATGAAAATCACAGACATCAAAATTCGAAAGATTTTCGAAGAAGGTCCAATGAAGGCCGTGGTCTCGGTCACCTTCGACGGACAGCTTGCCGTTCATGACATCAAGGTAATTCACGCACGCGACAAATTCTTTATTGTAATGCCAAGCCGCAAAAATCCCGACGAGACCTACCGCGACATCGTTCACCCCATCAACGCCGAGTTCAGACACACTCTGGAAGCGGCTGTGATCGAGGCGTACGAAAGCGAGCTTGCCGCCATCGAGGCAGGCGAGAGATTCGAAGAAGAGATCCCCGTATAAGTCAAGCATTATACAAAGAAAAATACCGATACCGCACGAAAGTGGGCATCGGTATTTTCTTTTTATCGAAGTGAGCCGTGGCTCATAAGTATCCCCTTTTTTGAAAGCTCCACAACGCCGAAGCTCCCCTCGGCAAGCGAGCCGGGATTGAAAACGTGCAAAGGTCTGTCGCCAAACAGCGTGCCCGCCTCAATCGTTCTTGCAAAGGGCTCGTGCGTGTGACCGTATAAAAGTAGATGCGCGCCCTCCTGCCTTGCATGCGCAACTGCGGAGATCAAGCTTGATTTCACGCCAAAAGTATGCCCATGCATCATGAGAATGCGAAAGCCGCCAAAGCAGACCGTCCGCACAACGGGATAATCCATCGCAAGCGCACCGTCACAGTTGCCGCGAACGGCAAAGACCGTCATTCCGTCGGGAAGCTGTACACGCTCGGTGTCGCAAGCGCCGTCACCAAGATGCAGAAGGATCTCGGGTCTTTGGGACACGGGAATCGCCTCCTGACGCAAAAGCGTCTCGCGCAGATTGCGAACCGATCCGTGCGAATCGGACACAACGAGAAGCCTCATACCAGCTCTTCCACGAGGGGAGAAGGCTCAACGGGCGCATAAGGACATTCCGCTTTTTTGGGGATCACGATGCGGATCGCCCCCTTCTCCACCGACACACGAAGCGAGCGGCAACGCTCGATCTCGCCGTCAATGCAGATCTTTTGCGGCTTGTCAAATTCCAGAAGCACCTCGGAGCATCTCCGATACTCAAAGAAGTCGGCGGCTTTCTCCA